>NZ_JAUBTB010000145.1:0-10972 GCF_036704965.1 Microcoleus sp. F10-B2
TGGTTATTAAATGGGAGCGAAAAATCAAAAATAAAGGCAATGCTATTTTATCCGGTTTAGCTGCGTAGCAGCTTATTATCGCGGGTCAGAATCGCATCTAACCCTTGAGCAACTGCACCAAAAATTTGAACAGCATCTTCAAAATCAACCAAACCAGAGTTGAAAGCAGATTCCAAAACGGCTCGATCAATAGGACAAATGACCATAGCAGTCAGCGTTTCTAAAACCGCTTGCCGTGCTTGCTCAACGCTGCGAGTATGTTTGCGAGAAATGTAGAAAATATCCGTGAGCGTTGTCGCTGTAACATAACCGATTAGTTGCCCAGCATCGATCGCTTGAAACAACAACTCCGCATCCTGAAAAAATGGCTCTCGCTGCAACAGAAAATCTAGGACAATGTTGGTATCAATTAAAACTTTCACTAAAGATACTTCTCCACCCGTCGCGCTTCCAACATTGCAGCCACGTCCTCATCTGTCGGTGCGGGTTGGTCTGTCTTTAGCAAGCCTCGCATCCGCTGAATCGCACCAGAACGATCGACCCTGGCAACTGGCCGATCTTGTAAGGACTCAATGATGGCGCCCACTAACGCAAGGCGATCGCTCGGTGGCAGTTTGAAAACCAGCTCCTTGACTTCTTGTAGTAACATAGACGGCTCCTAAGATTGAAGGTGTCTACCATCTAGTATGAATGATCGGACGCATATTCTACACACATATTTAAACAGAAACAGATTTCCTCAGCCGTCGCACTGAAAAAAGCTATCTTTATTATATTTGGGAAAAGTTCACTTTAGGGGTGAAAGAGAGCCGAGAGCCGATCGAACACTGGGGCGATCGCACTGATATAATCCAAATATATAATTCTGATGGAACCGGAAACGATATTATTTATATAACAGGATTTAAGGTATGTCTCGCCTGTCTTCCGGCCTACTTTTTGTTTTCTTAGTGCTATTTCCCTCGAAAACCTTCGCCCAAATCATTCCCGATAATTCCCTGGGCCCGGAAAGTTCGCGGACAGTTCCCGATACTATCAATAACATACCCTCAGATAGAATCACTGGCGGCGCAACTCGCGGCGTTAACCTCTTTCACAGTTGGCGCGAATTTAACATCCGTGAAGGGCGGGGAGCTTATTTTGAAAATCCCAGCGGAATTGCTAACATCTTCACCCGCGTTACGGGGCCAAACTCTTCAAATATTTTAGGAACTCTGGGAGTTTTAGGCAACGGAAACTTATTTTTAATTAACCCAAAAGGGATTGTCTTCGGCCCCAATGCGCGGTTAGATTTGCGCGGTTCGTTTATGGGTTCAACGGCTGACAGTATTGTGTTTAAGAACGGCTTTGAATTCAGCAGCACTAACCCGCAAACATCTGCACTGTTAACAGTTAATATTCCCGTTGGTTTAAGATTTCGCGAGAAGCTGGGTGCAATTGTCAATCAATCGACGGCTTTAGGGAAAGTAAACCTGCCAGCCTCCCCTGTGCCAATTCCGATTAGCGATCGAGTTGGTTTAGCAGTAGAACCAGGTCAAACTTTAGCACTCATTGGCGGCGACATCCAACTGCAAGGTGGCAATTTAACCGCCAGCGGCGGACAAATTTTACTCGGTAGCGCAGCCAGTCCCGGTTTAGTTAATTTCGCAATGACAGCGGGGGAAAAGGGAAATTTAACTTTAAATTATGACAATATTCAGAACTTCGGCAATATTCAAATAGCCGAGGGAACCCTTATCAACACTAGCGGAATCGGTGGTGGCAGAGTAGAGTTAAAAGGTGGAAATGTTGCCCTCAGCGGTGCGCGAATTTATGCGCTGACACTGGGAAATATTGACGGTAGAGGTATCGATATCAGCGCTCAAAAGTTGCGAGTAGAAAATGGCACGCAATTTTCTACTTTGACTTTAGGAGATGGTGCAGGAGGCAATATCAACTTCCGGGCTGCTGATTCAGTAGAAATGATCGGGCTGGGAGTTGAGGGCTATCAACAGCTTGCAATTAAATATTTGGTATCGGGAACTACAGACCCATTTGACCCGCTAATGATGCTATTTAATGCGAGTGCTGGTGCTGGTTCGGGGGGGAATATTACGATCGACACCGGCCGCCTGTTCTTCAACAATGGGGTAGTAGGTAGCGGCATCGCTTTTGGCGGTGGAAGGGGCGGAAATTTAATCATTCGCGCCAATACTTTTGAGATGGTGGGTTCTGGAATTAACAACGGGACAGCTAAAGAAAGTAGCGGTGCGGGAGGAAGCATTAGTGTTGATGTCGCGAAATTAATTATGCGCGATGGTTCTATTCTCGGTACGACGAGTTACAGCAGCGGCCCGTCGGGGAATATCAACATTAAAGCTGCTGAATCAGTAGAATTGTCTAACACCGGCCCGACAACAGTTGTGTCAACCGGAATTAGCACGCTGAGTATCGCATCTAACGGCAGGGCGGGGAATATTAACGTCGATACCAAGCGGTTGACTCTCTCTGGAGGTTCGGCGTTTACATTAGGAACGGGTGTTTTAGTGGGCAGGTTTTTGTTTTCTCAGGAGGGCGGGCCTGCTGGAAACTTAACAGTTAGGGCGACTGAATCAGTAGAAATTTCAGGTATTTCTCAACTTTTGAGCAGCGGAATTCAGAATGCGAGTGGATTGAGTTCTGGAACTTTGAGCTCTGGTCGGGGTGGGGATATTCGTATTGATACGCCAAGCCTAACCGTGCGGGATGGAGGGATAGTTTCTACGAGTTCTTTGGGTGTAGGAGATGTGGGGAATATTACTGTTAATGCCGATCGCATTGAGGTCAGCGGCAGCGGAAATAACGGTCTGTTTGTCAGTACAATTGATGCTTCGGTGGGCAAGATATTTGGTGCTAATCCCAATGCTACGGCAAATGCCGGTTCGTTGCATCTGAATGCCGATCGACTAATTGTCAGAGATGGAGCTACAGTGACGGTGCAGGCTACGGGAACCGGACGCGCCGGTAATATCAATATTGTCGCAAATTCGATCGCTCTTGATAACAAAGCGATGATTGACGGCACGACTGTATCGGGTACAGGAGCAAATATTAACCTGCAAGCGCGAGACATCCAATTGCGCCGCAACAGCCGAATTACCACCGATGCAGGCAGTTCTGACGGTGGCAATATCAACATCAACAGCAACATTCTTGTCGCCCTCCCGCAAGAAAACAGCGATATCACAGCCAACGCCCGCACAGCAGGCGGCGGCCGCGTAAATATCGATGTCCCCAATGTCTTCGGCTTTACAGCAGCCAGTCGCGAACAAGTCAGAAGCAGGTTGCGCCTCAGTGATGCCGAATTTGCAGCGTTGCAAGTAAGTCCTACATCTCTGCTTCCAAGCAGCGACATCGCCGCGATTTCCCAAAGTGGCGGCCCGGCTTTGCAAGGGGCGGTAACATTTAGTTCTTTTGGAGTAAATCCCGCTAAAGGTTTAGTGGAACTGCCGCAAAATGTGGTCAATCCGGCTGCGTTAATTGCTGCAAATCCCTGCATCCAAGGGGCCGAGAACGAGTTTACCGTGACTGGGCGGGGGGGATTGCCGCCGAGTCCTCACGATGCCCTCAGCAGCAATTCTAGCGAGTTTAATTGGGTGGAACCAGCGGTAGGTGGAAGTCAGCAAGTAGAAAGCCGCCTAGCATCCATAGCAATTGGGCCAAAAGAAATTATTCCGGCTCAAGGTTGGGTAATGGACGATCGAGGACAAGTAACGCTGTTAGCCTATAATTCTGGTGGTGCATCTATTCGCAGTCCGAAACCGACGGGTGTTTGCGTACCTCAATAGGTAATCTTCAGGTTTTAGCTAACCCGTCGCTATTTTCCTGATACTAAATTAACAGGAATTAAAAGATGCCCCGCCAATCTTGCGCCCTATTGTTTGCATTTTTACTGCTGTGTCCTTTCCCTGCGATCGCCCAAATCATCCCCGATAATAGCTTGGGTGCAGAAAGTTCGCGCACAGTTCCCGATACGATTAATAACTTACCATCGGACAGAATAGAAGGCGGTGCAACTCGCGGCGTTAACCTCTTTCACAGTTTACGCGAATTTAACATCCGCGAAGGGCGGGGAGCATATTTTGCTAATCCCAGCGGAATTGCCAACATCTTCACCCGCGTTACGGGCGGCAACCCTTCTAATATTTTAGGAACTCTGGGAGTTTTGGGAAACAGTAACTTGTTTTTAATTAACCCAAAAGGGATTGTCTTCGGCCCCAATGCGCGGTTAGATTTGCGCGGCTCATTTATCGGTTCCACTGGTACCGGAATTATTTTTGATAATCGCTTTGAATTTAGTGCAGCTAATTCTAATTCAGTACCATTGTTAGCAATCAATATTCCTGTGGGTTTAAGATTTAGAGACAATCCCGGCACAATAGTCAACTCTTCCCAAACAATGGCTCCTACATCAGCCTTACCGCCACTACCCATAGAAATTCCTGCTTTTGAAAAACTCGGTTTAGCAGTAGACCCCGGTCAAACGTTAGCATTAATTGGCGGTGACATTCAACTCCAACAAGGAAATCTAACTGCTTATACCGGACAAATTCTTCTGGGTAGTGTCAAGAGTCCAGGTTTAGTACAATTTGAACCAACAGCTTTAGGTCTGAATTTAAACTATCGCAATATTCAGAACTTCGGGAATATTGAAATGAACGGTGCATTTATAAATACCAGCGGATTAGGAGGTGGGAAAGTCGATATTCGAGGTGGAAATATCAATCTTAGCGGTTCAGGAATTTATGGACTGACACTCGGAAATATAAATGGTAGAGGCATTGACATCAATTCCCAAAACTTGCGAGTAGAGGGGGGATCGCAAATTTTCGCCTCCACACTGGGAGAGGGGAGAGGGAGCGATATCAACATCCGCGCTACTGATTCAGTAGAAATGATCGGGTTGGGAATTGAGGGCTATCAGCAGCTTACAGAAAATTTTCAGACATCTGGAACAGGCAACCCCTTTATTTCGCAAATAGTTCTGTTCACTAGCACTATTGGCAGTGGAGCAGCCGGAGATATTAACATTGAAGCGGGACGGCTGTTGATGAGTAATGGGGTAGTGGGCGGTGCTCCTACTTTTGGTGCTGGGAATGGCGGAAATCTGGCTATCCGCGCCAACACCGTCGAACTTGTCAGTTCAACGCTCTATAACGGAACAACGAAAGAAAGCACTGGTCAAGGCGGAAACATCTCTGTTGAAGCCCAACGGTTAATACTGCGCGATGGCGGTGCTTTTGCCAGCTTCAGCTTGAGTGATGGAGCATCGGGGAATATCGCGATTAAAGCGAGTGAATCTGTGGAATTATCGGGTAGTCTTCCTGGAGGTCTAGGGCAAACTCGGCTCGGCACGAATACTTTTGATGGGAATGGAAAAGGTGGGGATATTACTATCGATACTAAGCGGTTGAGTGTTTCTAATGGAGCCACAATTAGTTTAACGACGGGTGCAATTTTTGGCGAAGTTGTGTTTTCTTCAAGTGGGGGGACGGGAGGAAATTTAACTGCGAGAGCCTCCGAGTCTATAGAAGTGAGCGGCGAGTCAAGATTTTTGGGGAATGCGGGCTATGTAGCAAGTTCTTTTGTTACTCAAACTGCAAGTTCTGGTAGAGGTGGCGATATCAGCCTCTCAACACCTAAACTAACTGTGCAGAATGGCGGCGTTATTTCTGCGGCTTCTTTGGGTATAGCAGATGCAGGAGATATTACAATTAATGCCGATCGCTTACAAGTGCAAGGTATTGGGAGTAACAGTCGGTTGAGGAGTGGAATTGAGGCCTCGGCTGGTAGGGCGTTTAATGCTGTCAATTCCACTGCTAGCGGAAATGCCGGCTCGTTGAATTTGAATGCTAATCAATTGATTCTGCGGGATAGTGCAGTGGTTAACGTTCAATCTTCAGGAACAGGTAGGGCTGGCAATATTAACGTTGTAGCTAACTCAATTGCCCTGGATAATAAAAGCATAATTGATGGCACGACAGTCTCGGGTACGGGGGCAAATATTAACCTGCAAGCGCAAGACATTCAGTTGCGGCGCGGCAGTAGAATCACCACGGATGCAGGTATTTCTGAGGGCGGTAATATCAGAATTAATAGCGATATTTTGGTAGCTTTACCGCGAGAGAATAGCGATATTACAGCTAATGCTCGCACAGCTAGGGGCGGACAAGTTACGGTCAATGTACCAAATATCTTTGGCTTTACAAGCCTTAACCGCGAACAAGCCAGGAGTAGTTTAGGACTGACTGATGCTGAATTTGCAGCGTTGCAAGTAAGTCCTACATCTTTAATTCCTACCAGCGATATTGCGGCGATTTCTCAAAGTAGCGGCCCGGCTTTGCAAGGTAGTGTAACATTTAGTGCTTCTGGGGTGAATCCCGCTCAAGGTTTAGTGGAACTGCCGCAAAATGTGGTGAATCCGGCTGCGTTAATTGCGACAAATCCCTGCATCAGAGGGGCCGATAGCGAGTTTACCGCTACTGGGAAAGGAGGAGTGCCACCGAGTCCTAATGATGCCCTCAGCAGCGCTGCACCGCCGTTTCCTTGGGTGGAAGGGGCAGGAAGAGGGAATAAGGAAGAAGGGATTGAGTTCGAGGGTGGAAATGGTTCGAGGAAAGAAGGCATTCGGCAAGAGGAAGTTGTTGCGGCGCAAGGTTGGGTGGTGAACGCGAAAGGAGAAGTTATGCTTGTTGGATATAATCCGGGTAATGCTGCTGACTCTCGCAATCCTCGACCTAGTTCTGTTTGTGTGCCGCGTTGAAATTAGGTTTTTTTTACCGCAGATGTAGGCGGATTAACGGGGATTAACGCAGATCGAGAATAAGATGTATTTGGGTTAATTAGTAGGTGTGTCTGCGGTTGTAATTTTATTTTCTAAATATGAAGTTTTCACGATCGCTCCGACAAGTAATTCTGTTATTTGTGATTTCCTGTCTGCTATCCGTTGCGATTCCTCCCGGAGTTGCTCAGGTTAATCCACCACCAGCGGTGCAGCTTGTCCGTCAAGCTCGAACTCTGTACCGAGAGGAACGTTTTTCGGAAGCTGTACCGCTGTTGCAGCAAGCGGCGGCGCAGTTTGAGGCAAAAGGCGAAAATCTCGATCGCGCCACAGCTTTGAGCAATTTAGCTGCAACCTACGGGCAGTTGGGGTTTTGGGAAGAAGCAGAAAAAGCTGTGAGTTCGAGTTTGTCGGTTGTGCGAACACAGGCAAAAACTCCCGAACAGCAGCGGATTTTGGCTGAAACTCTCAACATTCAAGGACAGTTGCAACTCGAACGGGGGCAGACTCAAGATGCGATCGAGATTTGGACGCAAGCAGCTCAAATTTTTGAGCAAATCGATAGTAAAAACCAACTTTTTCAAGTTCAAATTAATCAAAGTCGGGCTTGGGAAAATCTCGGGCTTTACCCCAGGGCTTGCAAAATTTTGTTAGCTTCTTTCAAGCTGGAAAACCAAACTTGCGAAATTTCGACGGCGGGTTTGGAAACTTTGAAAAATGGGTCGATTTCCCTCGAACAAGTCCGGGCAATTCATGCTTTAGGGCGGGTGCTGCGGGTTTTGGGACAACTGGAACGATCGCAGGATGTGCTGTCGGTTGGACTGGAAGCAGCCCAAAAATTAGGTGCCCGGCCAGAGGAGGCTGCAATTTATCTCAATCTGGGCAATACGGTACGGGCTAAAAGCAATAAACCGGGTTTGACACCAGAACAGCGAGGTGATTGGGAACGCTTTGCCCTAGAGTATTATGCTCGATCTGCCCAGGCGATGCCGGAGCGATCGCTTTTACAAATTCAGGCAAAGTTAAATCAATTGAGTTTGTTGGTCGATCGCAAAAAATGGTCTGAGGCAGAGGTTTTGTGGCGTTCTATCGAACCTCAAGCCGATCGATTTGGGTCGAACCGCGCCGGACTTTACGCTCAAATTAATCTAGCGCAAAGCTTGATGAAATTAGCTCAGTCGCCTGCGGAAACTTTGAGTTTAACCGATATTGACAAAATGCTCGATCGCTCTGTCGAAAAAGCAAACAGTTTGGGCGATAAACGAATACAAGCTTATATTCTGGCAGCGAAAGGCAAAGTATCGGAAATTCAACAGCAGTATCAGAAAGCGGAAAATCTTACTATTCAGGCTTTGAGTTTAGCACCGGCATTTCAATCTCCCGATATTGCTTACCAATTGTTTTGGCAACTGGGACGGATTCGGAAAACTCAGGGAAATACAGAAGGGGCGATCGTTCAATATACTCAAGCTGTCAATATATTGTCTTCTCTGCGGGGCGATTTGGTGACAGTCAATCCCGAAGTGCAATTTTCGTTTCGGGAAAGTGCCGAACCGGTTTATCGGGAATTAGTCGGGCTGCTTTTGCAAGAGGAATCTCCCAGTCAAGCTAAATTGAAACTGGCGCGCCAAACGGTGGAATCTTTGCAGTTGGCGGAATTGGACAACTTTTTTCGGGATGCTTGCGCTGATGCTAAGCCAAAGTCGATCGAGGAAATCGATCCTGCGGCGGCGGTGATTTATCCGATTATTTTGAGCGATCGTTTGGAGGTAATTTTGTCAATTCCCGGCAAACCCCTGCGCCGCTACACTACTGTGAAGTCTCAAGCTGAGTTGGAAACTGCCTTCAGACAAGCCAAAAATGTCATCAGGCCTGCTGCTTTCCCCCGCGACAGGAGGCAACCCGTCGAACAGGTTTATGACTGGTTAATCCGCCCTGCAGAAGCAGATTTGACCGCCGCCGGGATTAAAACCCTGGTATTTGTGCTCGACGGTTACTTGCGCAATCTGCCGATGGCTGTGCTGCACGACGGTGAAAAGTTTTTGGTAGAAAAATACAGTATTGCTTTGGCGCCGGGACTGCAATTGCTGGCACCGAAACCCCTGAACAAAGTCAAGTTAAAAGTGCTCACCGCTGCCCTTTCGGAAGCGCGTCAAGGCTTCTCGGCTTTGCCGGGGGTGACGCAGGAAATTCAACAAATAGCTGCCGAGATGCCGGCGAGTTCGCTGCTGAATGAAGATTTTGTCAGCGGGCGGTTGCACGATCGAATTAAAGCTTTGTCTTACCCGATCGTCCATTTGGCAACTCACGGTCAGTTTAGCTCGAATGCGGCGGATACTTTTATTGTGACTTGGGACCAGAAAGTGAATGTTAAGGAGTTCGATCGACTGCTGCGAGCCCGCACTGGTGAGAAACAACAGCCGATCGAACTTTTGGTTTTGAGTGCTTGCGAAACTGCTTCAGGCGATAACCGCGCGGCTTTGGGTTTGGCCGGGGCGGCAATTCGATCGGGTGCCCGCAGCACGGCCGCCACCCTTTGGCAAGTCAACGACGAATCTACAGCTATCTTTATGGCTGAGTTTTACAAGCAGCTTGCTTCTTCTAAAACCAGCAAAGCTGAAGCCCTCCGCAACGCTCAATTAACGCTGCTGAAAAACCAACAGTATCAGAATCCGTATTTCTGGGCACCTTTCGTGCTTGTGGGCAATTGGCAGTAATTTAAGATCGGAAATGCGGAATTGGGAATTGGGCATCGGGCATCGGGCATCGGGCATCGGGCATCGGGCATCGGGAATTGGGCATCGGGAATTGGGCTTGCAGTCAACAGACAACAGACAACAGTCAACAGTCAACAGTCAGCAGTCAACAGACAACAGTCAACAGTCAACAGACAACTGACTGAAATGCAGTTGGTTTTTTGTTAAAGTTTGTAAACTGTTAAGAGTGCTTTCCGCATCTAATATTTTTTCGAGGAGTCCCATGAAGCAACTTTTGATTGCTGAGCGCTTTTGCCTGATTGCCCACGTCTTCTCAATGGCTTTTGGATTGGCAGGGTTGCTGCTGATTTTACCTCATCCCGAATTGGTGATGAGTTTGCCGCCAACAGGGCAAACTCTATTCCAGTGGGGGATGGCTGGGGGTGGAGTAGTTTATATCATCTTTGGTGCAGCAGCGGTTGCTCTCTATGCCTTCCGGACGTTGGGTTTGGCTGCAACTCTGACTTTTTTACTACCTTCTGTGTTTTTGTCCTTGAGTAGCGAGTTGTTGGGAACGAGTACGGGTTTTCCCTTCGGCAACTACCACTATTTGAGCGGTTTGGGTTACAAAATTGCAGGGCTGGTTCCGTTTACAATTCCCCTCTCGTGGTTTTATCTGGGACTGGTTTCCTATGTAATTGCTCGCGCTGGAGTAGCTGGCGGTAAAGGTGAACTCAACTGGGTGCGCCAAATAGGGGCGATCGCCCTTGGTGGTTTGCTGCTAACAGCTTGGGATTTTGTACTAGATCCGGCGATGAGTCAAACTTCTGTGCCTTTTTGGGAGTTTGAGGAACTTGGGGCTTTCTTTGGGATGCCTTACCGCAATTTGGCTGGGTGGATGGGTACAGGGGCGCTATTTATGTCTGTAGCAGCTTTCTTGTGGAGAAAAAAACCGATTAAATTAGAGCGATCGGAATTGGGTTTGCCCTTAATTGTTTATTTGGTAAACTTTGCTTTCGGAGCAATTATCACTGTCACTTCCTTGGATTCTCGGTTCTGGTTCCCGACATCGCTAGCTGTGCTTCTGGGTGTTGTTCCGGCGATCGCGTTAAGCTGGATCGCTAAACCTGCAGCAAGTGACGTAACAGAAACAATGCCGGCTTTGGATACATCTGTGCTCGCGGCTGAAATTCCACCTCAGCCCGCGGGCCTTTTGCGCAAGTAAGTCGTTAGTGAGCAACAGCGACTGATTTAGCAAAAACTTACACTAATTTTTGAGCTAGTTTAAAAACCCGGTTTCTACAAGAAACCGGGTTTTTCAGCGGCGATTTTTTCATAGGGTTTCCGGTAGCATCGGAATTATTAGCCAAAATTAGGACACGGCAGTGCCGTGTCCCTTGTATCCCACATTCCGCAGATGTGGGTCGGATTTCTTTATCAGTTGTGAAAACTTGGAAGCCAAACACTTTTAGGCTGA
>NZ_JAUBTB010000146.1:0-10876 GCF_036704965.1 Microcoleus sp. F10-B2
ACCCTCTTCCCTCCTGCCTTCAGCATAGCTGCCTCCTGCCTCATTCCAACTACAAATATTTACGCCGTTCTACTTACGATCGCCTGACTGACAGCTCGATCGACTGACTGACAGCTCGATCGAATGACTGACAGCTCGATCGACTGACTTTGCGATCAATTAACTGACTCTTTTAAGATACGAGGGGCGGGTTCGCCAACCATATCTGCCAACAATCTCCAATCTCAAAAACCCGCCCGGCCGGGATATTACGGTCAATCGATCGGACTAGATATAACAAGTCGATGTAGCGAACACTTGAGAGAGCATCGTCGATGCACATTTATCTTATTAAGCAGTATTAATAATTGTTAAAGTATTCACTAGAAGTTTTAGTTAATGTTAAAATGTTTAGACATTGATGGTGTACTTATTCCAGACAGAAGACATGAAAAATCGAGCTTGCAAACAGATAGAATGAAATTTAATTCAGCTTGCGTTAATCACTTTGAAAATGTCCTTCGTTCCTATCTATCATGCGCGAGTAGTAATTTCATCATCCTGGCGTGAACTATTCTCTTTCGAGGTAATACCTCCATTGTTTTCACCAGATATCGCTACCCGTATTATCGGATTCACCCCTTTTCTCAACCCCAAAAATATTCACCAATACAAATATCTACGACACCAGGAAGTTCTTGAGTATCTTCGACAAAATCAAGCCGAAAACTCACCTTGGGTAGCCATTGACGATATTCCAGAACACTATCCGCCAGATGCGCCAGTTGTGGCTATTGATGATTACAATGGTTTTGACCAGAACTCAGCCAAGGTACTTTCAGAATATCTAACTTGATTTCAAAGGTTAGGAAAAAAGTATCGGAATAGAGAGGGTGAATTTGACATGGAAATGAACGTTGGTGACTTTCTGCACCGACTCGACCTCAGGGGACACGCCCTCAAAGGCACCAACCTCGGCGGTGCGGAACTCCGGGGAGCAAACCTCAGAGGAACAGACCTCCGAGAAACCAACCTCAGCGATGCTATTCTCAAATATGCAGACCTGATAGAAGCCGACCTCACCGGTGCCAATCTCAGCGGGGCGGATTTAGCTGAATCATTTCTCAATTTAGCCAACCTTACCGGAGCAGATTTGACCGGTGCTGTCCTCCGAGAAGCTACTCTCGTAGGAGCAGAACTCACTCAAGCCAACCTCAAACAAGCTAGTTTGATCAAGGCTAATTTAGTTGGAGCAAATCTCCACGAAGCCAACTTAACCAGAGCCAACCTCAGCGGAGCCGATTTGCGGGGTTCTCAGTTGAGCGGCGCGACTTTAGACAAAGCCGTATACAACAACCGGACTATCTTTCCCGAGGATATTGATCCGGGTGCAATGGGAGCATTTTTGCTAGCTCCCAATGCTTCGCTCCCGGGCTTAAATCTGGCTATGGTAGATTTGACCGAAGCCGATTTGAAAGGAGCCGATTTGCGGCGGACCAACTTATACAAAGCTATTTTATTTGGCGCAAAACTCGATCGGGCAAACTTAGCAGGAGCCAACCTCAGCGGAGCGGACTTGAGGGAAGCCAGTTTGAGCGGCACGATTTTGGAAAAAGCTGTTTACAGCAACAAAACATTGTTTTCAGAAGGCATCGATCCCGCTCTGGGGGGAGCTTATTTAATTGCTCCCAATGTATCGCTGCAAGGGGTAAACTTAACCGGAGCCGACTTAAACGGGTCAGATTTAAGTGGAGCTAATTTGAGCGGTTCTAACTTAAGTTCGGTTAATCTCAAAAATGTAGACCTCAGCAGAGCCAGCTTAAAAAAAGCTTACCTCAAAGGTGCAAACTTGGAGGGAACTGATTTAAGAGGAGCCGATTTAAGCGGCGCAATTTTGCACCAAGTAAACTTAAGTTCTGCTGACCTCCGGGGTGTAGACTTAACAAGGGCCGACCTCAGCGGAGCTAATTTAAGCGATGCCGATTTGAGGGAGACAGATTTCACCGGAGCTACTTTGCTCTTCGCTAACTTGAGCGGGGCGGACTTAAGAGGTGTAGACTTGACAAAAGCTGACCTCAGCGGCGCGAAGTTAAACGAAGCTGACCTCAGAAAAGCAGATTTGATGAGAGTAAATTTGGAGGGAGCAGATTTAACTGAGGTAGACTTGAGCGATGCTCATTTATTCCGAGTTAATCTTAGAGGTGCTAACCTCAAAGGTGCTAACCTCAAAGGTGCAAGTTTAAAAGGGGTATTTTTGACCGACGCTTATTTGAGCGAAACGGATTTGACCGATATACATCTGAGTCCGAGTTTTTTTGAATTGCCATTAGAATCGGAATGGTAATTAGTTGACTGTTAACAATCGAAAATCTAAAATAAAAAATCGCCCATCGAAAATTGCTCGATTATTAACAATCTAAAATCTAAACTCTAAAATCTAAAATGGATCGACCGTTAGGCTCTGTTATTCAAGGCTCCCTGAGCAAGGGATTAGAAGTGCGACTGCACGCCGACGTTTCGGTGGAAGATATGAGGGTGGGGAAATTTCTAGTAGTGCGGGGGGTGCGATCGCACTTTTTCTGTATGCTCACCGACGTGTCTCTCGGAACTTCCAGCGCCCGCATTTTATCGAACCCTCCCAATCCCGACGACGATTTTCTTCTAGCAGTGCTAGCCGGTAGCAGCACCTACGGTACGATCGAACTGTCGCCGATGTTGATGTTGACTGCTGAACGAGAAAAACAGCAGGCTATTTTCGACCCGACGAAAAACGGCGGAGTTCGCGAGAATAAGTTGGCTTTAGGAAATTTGGCTTCTTTTGAGTCACAAACGGGCGCGGATATTGAGTTGCTGCCGGTCAAAACTATTCCCAGCCACTTTTCCCAGGTGTTTGATGCCAAAGAAACAGATTTTCGGGCAGTTTTTGGCTGGGAAGATGACCCGTACCGCCGCAATTTTGCGATCGGCAAACCGATTGACATGGACGTTGCTGTGTGCTTGGATTTAGACCGATTTGTGGAACGCAGCAACGGAGTTTTTGGCAAGTCGGGAACGGGAAAATCTTTCCTGACGCGCTTGCTTCTATCGGGAATTATTCGCAAGCAAGCTGCTGTCAATCTAATTTTTGATATGCACTCGGAGTACGGGTGGGAAGCAGTTTCGGAAGGGAAACAGTTCAGCACTGTTAAAGGTTTGCGGCAGTTGTTTCCCGATAAAATGCAGATTTATACCCTCGATCCAGAATCGACAAAACGCCGGGGAGTCCGCGACGCTCAAGAGCTATTTTTAAGTTTCGATCAAATTGAAGTCGAAGACATCGCGCTCGTGCAGCGCGAGTTGAATTTGTCGGAAGCTAGTATCGAAAATGCGATTATTTTGCGAAATGAGTTGGGAAGTGGTTGGATCAACAAGTTGTTGGAAATGACCAACGAAGATATCCAAATGTTTTGCGAAGAAAAGCGGGGAAATAAGTCTTCGATTATGGCTTTGCAGCGGAAGTTAGAGCGGCTGAATGATTTGAAATACATCCGCACGCGCTGTCCTAAAAATTATGTAACTGAAGTTTTGCAGTGTTTGGATGGCGGGAAGAATGTAGTAATTGAATTCGGTTCGCACTCGGATCTGCTGTCCTATATGTTGGCTGCAAACGTGATTACTCGCCGCATTCACCAAGCTTACGTGCGGAAAGCTGAGAAGTTTTTGCAGAGCAAAAATCCGTGCGATCGCCCGCAGCCGTTGGTGATTACTATTGAGGAAGCTCACCGCTTTCTCGATCCGGCGATCGTCCGATCGACTATTTTCGGGACGATCGCCCGAGAAATGCGAAAATACTTTGTCACCCTGCTGATTGTAGACCAGCGCCCCTCAGGCATCGATGCCGAAGTCATGTCGCAAGTCGGCACTCGCATCACAGCCTTGTTAAACGACGATAAAGACATCGATGCTATTTTTACCGGCGTTTCGGGAGGGCAGAGTTTGCGTTCAGTTTTGGCAAAACTCGACTCCAAACAGCAAGCATTAGTTTTGGGCCACGCCGTACCGATGCCCGTAGTCGTGCAGACTCGTCCTTACGACGAGCAATTCTACAGGGAAATCGGGGATATTGACTGGCAAGAAATGCCCGACGAACAAGTATTTGCCGAGGCAGAAGCTGCTAAAATGGATTTGGGATTTTAGATTGACAACTGCTAGATTAATTACAGAAATTAGGCCAATGTTACTGTAAATTAATCCTTGCAAAAAATTGGCAATCGCTGGTAATGACGGAAATACCTGATTTTTGCCTTAGTTATCAAGGAAAAAGTGCATCCAACGTCAAAAAAAATTAGCCCCCAGCTTTGGGCCAGAAGCTTTTCCCCTTTCACCCCCTCACCCCTCATCCCTACCTTCAAAAAATTTGTCTAAGCTTAAATATGGTTGAGCATCGCGGCACAATTCAACTTAAACAGCCCAACAGCCAGCCTTTCTACACCTTTACTTACTCACAGCCGAGTTGCAATAGCATATTCTAAGAAAAATGTCAATATATATTTTAAAGCGTAAGTCGTAGCTAATACGGCGATCGAGTTCGGTTATCTCGCATCGCACCATCTAGGCACCCAGAAAATTTCAAGCGATGATGGAATAGAGAGCAAAACAAAGCCCTCGAATTGCATGAGTCTGTTTGCATGAGTATTGTGAAGTTGAGTTGCAGTTAAAACTAGCAGGGAATTGAAAACCTTAAGGAAAAATGTAGAATCTTGACCTTAAGACAGAGGTTTTTACCCTTTACGATCCTCAAAATTTGGAATAATATTGAGCAAAGTAAACTTAAAATCACTTCGCATTGAACTAGCCGTTAAAGCTAGCGATCTACCGAAAATCGACGGGGATTACTGGAAAATCAAGCATAAAAGTAATCCCAAACAAAAAGCTTCTACCGATCGTCACCGATAAACAGGAGGGGAAACATCCCCCCTGTGGCAGTCTTTATCCCACTTGTAAAAGTGGGACAGGGTATCACCAACTTTTTATCTGTTGTTACAAGGAGTGCAATACTCACCCATGTCCACCACAACCCCCAAAAACAAAACAGTGAAAGCCGATCGCATGGGCAGCCGGCCATACTCCTCAACGGATACGGTTCGTACCTATCTGCACGAGATCGGTCGCGTACCCCTGTTAACCCGAGAAGAAGAAATTGTTTTCGGGAAGCAGGTGCAGCAAATGATGAAATTAATCGAAGCAAAACAAGAACTTGCCAAAGAATGGCAGCGGGAACCCAGTCAGCATGAGTGGGCTGCCGAAATGGAGTTGACCGAAGCTGAACTGAACCGGATATTGCAGTTAGGGCGACGCGCCAAGCAAAAGATGATTGAAGCGAATTTGCGGCTAGTAGTGGCGATTGCCAAAAAATACCAGAAACGCAATATGGAATTCTTGGATTTAATTCAAGAAGGTACCCTAGGTTTAGAACGAGGAGTCGAAAAATTTGACCCGATGCGGGGATACAAATTTTCTACCTATGCCTATTGGTGGATTCGGCAAGCAATTACTCGTGCGATCGCCCAACACGCCCGCACAATTCGATTGCCAATTCACATCACCGAAAAACTCAACAAAATCAAAAAAGTGCAGCGGGAACTCACGCAGCAGTTGGGCCGGTCTCCCACACCTGCAGAAATTGCCGCGGCCTTGGAACTGCACCCTTCCCAAATTCGGGAATACCTGCTGATGGCAAGACATCCAGTTTCTTTGGACTTGCGGGTAGGAGACAACCAAGATACCGAACTGCAAGAACTCTTAGAAGACGAAACTGCATCTCCAGACAACTACATTACCTCGGAATTGCTGCGGCAAGACCTCGATACTTTGATATCAGAACTGACCCCCCAGCAGCGAGATGTGATAATTCTGCGCTTCGGCTTGGAAGACGGCACAGAAATGTCTCTGGCAAAAGTCGGAGAACGGTTAAATCTCAGCCGGGAACGGGTGCGGCAGCTAGAACATCAAGCCCTCGCCCACCTGCGCCGCCGCCAATCTCAAGTCCGAGAATACTTGGCTAGTTAGTAACTAAAAAAGTTGAGATTTCCCAAAATATCAACTTTTTTTACGTCTATACCAGTTTGAAAGAAGAATGTAACTGTAGGCCCGTGATTCAAACCATTAGGCAATAGGCTATTCCCAATTACTGCATTCTTTAATCTCAAACAGGACTGACGCACTATCGAAGTTACATCAAGGGTTTGAGATGACTTCACTACGTTGTCTTCGGACAGAAAATCGTAGTATAGCAATCGTAAATCATTTGTAAATGTCTTACTCCCTCCCCGCGAGTTCGGGGAGGGTTGGGGTGGGGTCAAAAATTTACGACTCCTGCAAGGATTGCTATATATGCGTCCAGGACTATAAAATTTAAAATCTAAAATGGTATTATTTGACGGGTGAATTGCCCAATCGGGGCGGACGCAAAATTTGTCAAAACTAATCTTAGATTTAAGTTCAGGAACCGGGCGGGAGATCGTTGCTTCAAGTTAATAGCCAGCATTAAGCCAAATACCCGGTTTCTCTAGAATCTTTGTGAAACTGGTACAAGAGGCGCTTGGAACCAGCTATTTAAAATTTTGGGGTCTGGAGTGGTTTTGACTTACTTGATATTGACAGGAAGTTTAGAAGCGATCGCGATCGTGCTTGCTATCTCGCCCGCTAACTTTAGCATCGCATTCCCCGCACGTCCGGTTGGGAACTCGGACATCAAATCCGGCGTTTTAAGTTCGCCATCTCCCCCAAATCCTGCGCCAGATACAGCTAGCACAGGTTTAGCAGAGGGCATTTACCTCTACGGCCAGTCGAGCAAGCCAGATGAAATTAAAACAGAATATTTTGTATTTGAAATGCGGCAGAGTAAGGTAGTCGGCGCTTTTTACCTGCCTCGGTCTGCTTTTTACTGTTTTTACGGCACAAGCGATCGAACTCAGTTAAATTTAACAGTAGTGGATAGTTACGACGCTAGTCGCTCTCCCTACTCCGTCAACCTGGAACAGTATTACCAAATTTCCAGCATCAGCCAGAACGATCGGCGCATCTTAGGTATTTGCCAGGAAGCTCACAAACAGCAGGTTTGGGAAAATTAGCAGACAGGTGCAGCCCCAGCAGTCAATCGATTTTAGATTTTAGATTTTAGATTTTAGATTTGAAGAAAGCAACCCCACTAATACATCGGGAACCCCGGACCAAATTGCTTTCGGTCAGGGTTCAGGAAACAACAGTAAAATTAATCCTGAGTTGAGAATTTCGGACGGACACCACACACATGGCAAGATGAAACTGCGTCGGAAAACACTATCGATCATTGGCATTACCATCGCTGGATTGACTGGCATTCTGTATGTCGCCTCCTCAAGCATCCTCTTGGGCAGCCTGATCAAAGCAGAGGAACAAGAAGCCACACAGGTTGTCAAGGGAGTGCTCAGCGTGTTCGGGCAAACCGCCGATGACTTCAACTCGCGCTTTGCCGACTGGTCTGCCTGGGACGACACCTACGATTTTATCCAAAACCGCAACTCAGAATACATTGACTCCAATTTAATTCCAGAAGGGCTGGCTAATATAAGAGTTAATATCGCCCTATTTGTCAATACTTCTGGCAAAATAGTTTACGGTACGGGTTTAGACAGCCAAAAGCTGAAACTGACGCCTGTTCCAGAAGCATTAAAACGGCGCATTTCTCTCAGCGACCCGCTGTTGCAGCACCCCAACGCCAAAAGCAGCCTCGCTGGTATCCTGCTGCTACCGTCAGGGCCGATACTGATTACTTCCCGACCAATTCTCACGACTAAAAGCACCGGCCCGATCCGAGGTACGCTGATCTTCGGGCGCAATTTGGATGCTGCGGGCATTGCGAAGCTTTCTAAAATTACTCGCTTGCCGCTGATCGTACACAGCGTTAATGAGGCTCGGTTGCCTGCAGACTTTCAGCAAGCGCGGGAGAAACTGTCGGAAAAAAAACCGATTTTGGTGCGTCCTGTAAGCGAAGAGTCGATCGCGGGTTACGCTCTGATCCGGGATATTTACAATCAACCGGCGCTGCTATTGCGGGTGGATATCCCCAGAGAAATATACCGGCAAGGTCAAATGAGTTTGCTGTACCTGCTGGTGTCTGTAGCGTTAGCGGGGGTAGGGTTTGTCGGCTGCACTCTGCTGCTGCTAGAGCGTCTGGTACTGTCTCGGTTGAGCGGTTTGGCGAAAGCAGTGAACCGCGTCAGCAGCAGCCAAGACCTCTCCGTGCGACTGCCGGTGACGGGCGAAGACGAGTTGTCCGACCTTGCCCATACTATCAACGGAATGCTGAGTGCGATCGCGATCGCCGAAAGCGAACAACTTGAGGAAAAAGCTCGCTACCAAGCCGTAGTCGAGCAAGCTACAGATTGCATTTTCTTGTGGGACGCTCAAACCAAACGCCTTTTGGAAGCCAATACAGCATTTAGAAACTTGCTCGATTACAGTCTTGATGCGATTTCGCAACTGACTGTTTACGATATCACCGCTTACTCGAAAGACCTAATTGACACCAATATCGAGTTGCTGCTGGCGGACAAAAAATTAAGACTTGGCGAAGTTCTCTACCGCCGTCGAGACGGTTCCTGCGTGGACGTGGAAGTAAGCGCCAGCGTAATTTCCTACGGCGGCCGCGAGATTATTTGCACTGTTGTCCGCGACATTACCGAGCGCAAGCAAGCCGAAGCCGAACTGCGAGCCTCGGAAGAACGCTACAGACTTTTGTTTAAAAATAACCCCCATCCGATGTGGGTTTACGATTTAGAAACTATGAAATTTATAGCCGTCAATCACGCAGCTATCCAACATTACGGCTACACTCGCGACGAATTTCTCAACATGACTGTTGCGGACATCCGTCCCCCCCAAGAGCTACCTAGATTGCTAACAAATATATCCCAAGTAGATGCCGATATTAATTTTGCAGGTGTGTGCCAGCACCAGAAAAAAGACGGAACAATTATTGATGTAGAAATTACTTCTTATGCCCTGCTATTTGATAGCAGAAATGCTGAATTAGTGCTGGCTCACGACGTGACCGACCGCTTGCAAGCGGGGGCAGAACTCTACAAGGCAAAGGAAGCCGCAGAAGCCGCTAGTTTGGCTAAAAGTCAGTTTTTGGCTAACATGAGCCACGAACTGCGAACTCCTCTGAATGCGATTATCGGTTACAGCGAGATTTTGCAAGAAGAGGCTTTAGATTTAGGCGAAAAAAATTTTATTTCTGATTTGGAAAGAATTCACAATGCAGGTCAGCTTTTACTAACCTTAATTAATGATATTCTCGACTTGTCCAAGATTGAAGCCGGTCACGCGGAACTTGAATTAGAAACTTTTGACGTGTCGGAGGCCGTTCAAGATGTAGTGACAACTGTTGAACCGCTCTTTTTGCGAAATACCAATCGCCTGAATCTTGAGTGTCCTAATAATATTGGCGAATTGCATTCAGATCAAATTAAGTTGACTCAAATTTTGTTTAATTTACTGAGCAACGCAGCTAAGTTTACTCAGAAAGGGACAATTACACTCAGTGTTGAAAGAATTAAAAATGACTCCAATAGCAGGCATTCTGAACGGTTAATTTTTAAGTGTACTGATACGGGGATTGGCATGACTCTTGACCAGCTAGAAAAGTTATTTCAACCTTTTACGCAAGCTGATGCTTCGACTACCCGCAAGTACGGAGGTACGGGTTTGGGTTTGGCAATAGCGCAGAAATACTCTCAGATGCTGGGGGGAGAAATTACGGTGAATAGCGAGTTTGGCAAGGGGTCAACTTTTACTTTAACGTTGCCAGCATAGATCGATTTTAGATTTTAGATTTTAGATTTTAGATTGGGTAAAAAGTCCTGACTGTAAACAACATAAATACGGTTTGTAGTCAGGGCTTCAATCCACTCCCAATCAGCTTTTAGGTAATTAGGACTAAACTCTTGAAGACCAACAACATTAATACTCAATACCTGCTTGAGCTTTAATCCCTTGTTCTCGGAATGGATGCTTAACTAATGTCATTTCTGTCACCAAGTCTGCCCGTTCAATTAGTGCATCCGGCGCGCCTCTGCCTGTTAAAATAATGTGGGTTTGTTCTGGTTTTTTTTCTAACCCGGAGATTACTTGCTCTACTTGCAAATAACCTAGTTTTAATGCTATGTTGACTTCATCTAAAAGAACTAATTTAAAATCGGGATTGCAGATAAAAGTTAGGGCTTTGTCCCAGGCTTTTTGAGCTGTTTCGATATCTCGATCGCGGTCTTGCGTGTCCCAGGTAAAGCCTTCTCCCATTGCATGAAATTCTAGCTGTTTTTCCCAGAGTTGAAAAACGGCTTTCTCTGCGGGTTCCCAGGCGCCTTTGATAAATTGTACTATGGCGACGCGGTATCCGTGACCGAGCGATCGCACAACCATTCCCAAGGCAGCCGTGGTTTTGCCTTTGCCGTTACCAGTATTGACTATAATTAAACCTTTTTCTTTTGAGGAGTTAGCGATTCGCTGCGCCTGTACTTCTTGGCGGCGCTGCATTTTCTGTTTGTGCTGTTCGGCTGTTAGGGAAGTTGTTTCTTTAGTTTCCATTAGATTTTTTTAAACCGCAAATGAACGCCAATAGACGCTGAGGGATGCAGACTTTTTAGTTATTGCCAGACTAGCTGCAAGTTTAGCACGAAACCGGGCAAAACATCTTCTCCTGAAAGTTCTGCGGGAGATTCCAGTATTTCTACTTCTTGTCCTTGGCGATAGATTTCGACTCGGCGGGTTTTGCGGTTGATTAACCAACCTAGTTTTACCAGGGTAAGCTCATCTAATTTAGTATAAATTGTACTTGACAAAAAGACAAATATAAAAAATGTGGTATTTACGTATT
>NZ_JAUBTB010000147.1:0-10848 GCF_036704965.1 Microcoleus sp. F10-B2
AACCGCTTCCCTTCTGGCGCTTTATTAATGTATCAACTCTCCCCAGAGTTGTCAAGCGTTTTGTGAAAATATTTTTGTTGTTTTTTGAACCTATACACACCAAGGGTTTCGGCTGTCCTTCACCGCTCCGACCTCCGCTGGCTGACTCCTCTTTTAACTATGGGGTCTTTTTTTGGGCCAAAAGCCGTATTTTGGCTGGACTATTTCCCGCGCATGGGTAGAAGAACTCCGTGGTTCAACATGATGGGGCTTACTTGGAGTATAGGTAAGGCAAAGTTAGAGTGTAAGCCGTGAGGCTGCATCATGGGCTTAGGATGACAGAAGTAGTCTGGTGCATGAGTCATATATATTATGTAATTAAGTGGTGTCTGCATTTCTTGGACTTTACTGAGGGACGTTTGGCTCTCAGATTGAGCTGATCGCTCTTAACAATTCCTCTGATTCAAAATCCTGAAGTGGGCACGACACGGTACTCTAACCCCGATCGAACTCCCAGGAATTGATAGCCCGCAAATACACTCTCCTGAATTACACCCTGAAACTCCTTCAGTTACCCCAGTTATCAGCCTTTGATGAGCGAGCGCGAGTTGGTCTCCTCAACATCTACATCTAAAAAGTGCAAGTGACTCTCTTCCTCAGTATTGACAGCAATCGCCAAACCTCTATTCCCCCAAGGAGCTATCGCCCGGGGTGAGGCGGGGCTGCTAAAACTCCCTACTTGAATCCCTTGACTGTTTAACACTTCTATCTGCCCCCCAACATCTGCCAACACCCATCCCCAATTAGCCACACAAGCAGACACGGGCAAACTTTCAAGAGGAATTCGCGCTACCTTGAGTGGCCACAATTTCATCAACAGCACCGCCGCTTTACCACCTTGAGGAATTCCCAGCAAAGTATAAGGCTCAGGTGTCAACAGCATCTGTCCGACGCTGGCAGACAACCGTACAGAACCCACAGGCGTGCCGCGGCGAGTGTAAACTCTAAAAATAGTTTGGGGATTTTTTGGTTCGTTGTCCGGCCAAACTGCTAAGACGTGTCGCCGATCCAAAAACATTAATTCTGGTAAATAGTGTTCTGGTAACGGCACAGTAGCGATCAGCTTCAGCGCTTTTTTCGGATCGCCCGCAGTGCTGTTTCCAGCTAAAGAATAAAAACGCAGTTCGCCGGGAACCGCTACTGTCAACCAGCGACCGTGAGAATCAACAGCAGCTTTTAAAGCCTCTGACCCTTGCCTGAAACCCATATCCAACAAGCACTGAGGCTCCCAAGAGCGCTCGTTGAGCCAGTAAAGTTTTTGCGGAGTGAGAACGCAGCAGCCGGAGGAAGCAGGTAAAATGCCGCGCACGATTTCCGGCATTAATATAGAAGTAGAGATTTCTCCTGTAACTAGCTGTTTTCCTGGGTGACACCAAACCTTCACCTCTTTACCTACAGCAGCATAGAGATACGTTTCAGTGGCAATTAAAGCCGTCAGGGGTGCAGGAAGTATCAGTGGCTTTGGGTGCGAAAGCGAATAGCGCACAGTCCGAAGTAAATTAATAGCCGACTGTGATGCTTTGTCTTCTTCGACTTCCAGCAAAGACTCATTTTCCGACTTCTGATTTTTAGCCTCCTTAGTTGCGGGATTTTCCCAAGGAATAATGCAGTTCCCCAATTCCCTGACTGCGGGGTCGTACACGATCAGCCGCAGAGCTTGAGCCATTTGGGCAGCACTCGCAAAACGGCGGGCTGGCAGCTTTTCCAAAGATTTTTTGACTATTACTTGCAAAGGTTCGGGGATGGCATCGGGAAGTTGCAAGCGTTGATTCAGGTGTGCCCATCTTAAGTCTCCGGGGGTTCCGCCGAAAGGGCGGTAGCCCATTAGCAACTCAAACAGCAAAATTCCAACTGCATATATATCTGACATGGGAGAGTAAAGACCGTAAAACCTCTCTGGTGCCATGTAAGCAGGGGAACCTACGGTAGCGTCGGGAGAAATTTCTTGGTGCAGGCGAGTGGTACCGATTTCTGGCAGGCGGCGCGCGATGCCAAAGTCAGACAGCCGGGGCGACCAACCTTTGGATCCCAAAGTTAAGAGGATATTTTCGGGTTTGATGTCGCAGTGAACTACGCCTCGGCGGTGGGCGTAGTCTAAGCCGGCTAAAACTTCCATGACTAGCTGCAAACCTTCGAGCAGCCGCAAGGGGCGGTCTTGTTTGAGCAGGTTGCGGAGGGTTCCTCCCTCGCAGTAGTCCATAACCAAGTACCTGCCTGTAGCTGTGTGTTCTAGAGCTCGGCAGGTGACAATGTTAGGGTGCTGCAAGGTGATCAAAAACCATAACTCTCGCAAAAATTCGCTAGTTGGGGCTTTTTGATGGCTGAGTTCTTTGAGAGCGACCAGTTGGCTGGTGAGGCGGGAGTCCTTGGCGGGAGCTTCTCGAACGCTGGCACAAAAGACTTGACCAAATTGTCCTTGTCCGACTAGCCCTAAAATGCGGTACTTAGAATGTTGCATCGGTCTAATTGTAGAAAATGCTTGAGCTAGTATTAAAATATGTAAAGAATTCTGACAAAAATTCAAATTTTTAAATTGCTAGCCAGGTACAGCCTATGTTATCTCAGGTTGATTCTGAGCCGACAATCGAGCGATCGCACAGTCGCGCCTACTAAAATCCTTGAGTTTCGGAATCAGTAGCAATCTTGCCGGATTCGGGTGCGAGATATATAAGTACCTGTGGCTGCTATTTTAGTCGATCGCGACTATTACAGTTTTTTCAAGACTGTCAACGAAAAATCTAAGATTTTAGCAATCGCAGCTAAGCTGGAGAATAGGGCAGACGGAACAGCGATTACCAAAACAGAAGCGCGGTTATACTATCAGGGTTAGAGAGCCGGAAGCCGATGGTGCGATCGAGCCATTTTAACCTTTTTGAGTGTTAGCCAAATTTTTTTGGCTTTGAATATGTCGATCGTACTTGCTAAATACTGAACTTGACAGGAGCAAAAATCAATATGGTTAAAATTATTAGACTAGATCCAATTTCCGAGGAAATGGCAGTCGAAACCCGATCTAATATCCTGTCTGCCTTACTTTCCAAAGACTTAGACGTTCTCAAGGAATGCGGGGGGCGGGGAATGTGCGCTACCTGCCACGTTTACATTAAAGAAGGCATGGAAGGCTTATCTGACATGAACCGGCGCGAGAAGAGGACCTTGGAAGTCATTACTACAGCTCAAGCCAATTCGCGACTTGCTTGTCAGGCTCAAATTATGGGCGAGGGTGTAGTTGTACAGTTGCCTGCAGGGATGTACATTAATGCTATTGAAAATGTGGAAGCTCTAATTGGCCGCAGGGCTCAGCAAGATTTATTACACCCAATCACGGGTCAAGTAGTTGTAGAATCAGGAAAGTTAATTACTCGTTCGATTGTTACACAGCTTAATGAAACCCGCTTTCAAGTAGGACAGTATTTAGTTCGGACTAAAGAAGCTTAAAACTGATATGTTTGTATTTTAGTAGTAGAGAAAAACTTATGTTGAGCCAACTTGCACGTTTGAGCACGGAAGCAGACGGACGCTACGCCAGTGCTGAAGAACTCCAATTTTTGAAAGACTACCTTCAGTCTTTGAATCACCGGATCAGTGCTTATAAAAAAATTCAAGCGTCTGAAACAGAAATTATGCAACAAGTGGAAGCACAAATGCAGTCTCTCGACCCTAATTTATTTCGCCGGGGGACTCAAGATGTGACCCAAAAGTGCCGTGGAGATATTGTTCAGGTCTTGAGGCATTCGGCTGCAGCAATGTTGATTAATGATACTGAACGGTTGCGCGATCGGCTCCTGCTTTGGTTGCAAACTATTTTAGGCGCTGTTCAAGTTCGCAATACTGCCACCGTGACCTACGATGTAATGAAAAAGGTACTCAAACAATATCTCACCGTGGAAGAAAGGAACTTATTTTTTCCGATTCTGGACAACAACCGCACTTTACTGGGCAAATAATCAAGGGGGTTGACAGGTTAATGGCGATAAACTGTGCCGTTAGGAAGAATGGCTCCAATCAACTTGGCTCCCCTCAAATCCGCCTCAGTGAGAATGGCTCCCCGGAGGTTGGCTCCTGTCAAGTCAGCTTTCTGCAAGTTGGCTTTACTCAGGTTAGCTTTGCTCAAGTCAATTTCCTGCAGGCAAGAATTAGACAGGTCGGCATTGATCAGGTAGGCTCCGCTCAAGTTGGCTTTGCTGAGGTAGGCTCCGCTCAAGTTAGCTTCTATCAGATAAGCACCGCTCAAGTTAGCTTCGTTCAACAATGCCTCTGCCATATTAATTCCAGTTAAAAGTTTGCGGCTCAAGTCTACACCGCCGAGATCGGCCCCGCTGAGGTTGATACCGCTTAAATGGCAGCCATTCAAAGTAATATTTCTCAGGTAGGTTTTGCTCAGGTCTGCTTTGCACAAATTGGCTCTATCCAAGCAAGCTTCGCTGAGGTCTGATTCGCTCAAGCACGCGCCGTTTAAATAGGCTTGAGTGAAGTTAGTTCGCCTGAGGTTAGCTTGCAACAGCTTAGCTTTGCTGAGGTTAGCACGGGTTAAGTTGGCTCCGGCTAGGTTGGCTTTGAACAATTCAGATCCGGTGAGCTGTGCTTCGGTCAAGTCTGCCTCTTTGAGACTCGCCAAACTTAAGCAGGAATCTTTGAAATTGACCCCGTTGAGATTGGCTTTAATCAGATAAGCTTTACTTAGATTTACCTCGCCCAGATCGGCTTTTGTGAGGTTGGCAGCACTCAGATCTGCACCTGCGAGATTGGCCTTGGGGAGAATTGCTCCGGTCAGATTTGCCCAATTCAGGTGACATCCGGCGAGGTTGGCGCCGGTGAGATTGGCGCCGGTGAGATTGGCTCCGCTGAGACTTGCTGCCATGAGGTTGGCGCCGGTGAGATTGGCTCCGGTGAGGTCAGCTTTGCTGAGGTTGGCTCGGCTCAGATGGGCTTTGGTGAGGTCGGCACCGCTGAGGTTAGCACCGATTAAGTAGGGTCGGTGCTGGTGTTGGTTGAGGTTTGCCAAGATTAGAGTTGGGGCATCGCTGGAACGGTATAAATCGATCGGACTCAAGACAATGCCGCGCAGATTTGCCAGTCTAAAATCTCTTTCGCCGGCTGCATATCGATTTAGAAGTTCGTTGGCGTCCATTAAGTTCTAGCAAAATGTTTTAGGTTGTGATTGCTTTTAATTTTTATGAGTTTCTATGATCGGTTATGAATTATCTAGCTCCTAGTTATAATCTGGTTTTCTTTAAATAGCTAAAATCGGATTTTCCAACTCTTTAGCTTTTTTATAATTTAACTCACAGTTTTGATGATGGTGAATTTAATAGCTGGGTTGCCATCGATTTGACAGCTATTAGTTAGTTGCTAATAGCTGTCAAATAAGTCAATTTTTTTGGGTAAGTTGACTGATAATAGCTTCGTGTTGTTGTCCTTCTTCGACGAAATTATCTGCTGGTTGGAGGCGATCGCGCAGCCCTAAAATAAAGCGATTGCAGTCCGAACCCAAGGATTCGCAAGAGGTTTGCAGGCAGTGGAGTTCTCGACCTGTAAGCTGACTAAAGAACGAACTTAAAATACCTGCTTCTAGAAAACAGGCTGGCTGCTTAGACTTGGGGGCTGTTTTGGCAAAAAGAGAATTAGCAGTTTTTACTATTAAAAATCCGTGTTCGGAATAGCTGGGGTCCAGTTCAAGTGTTCCCCATCCGTGAGTTTTCCAGCACTGTTGCAAGGACTGAAGAAATTCTACCATTTCCATTTCAGAAACTGGCTGACCGTAGTATTCGCTGACTTCTTCGCAAAAACGCACGTAGAAGTTTTTACCCCACCAGCGACCGCAGTTGAAAAGCACGAGGCGGGAGGCTTGACCGGTTTCTTTTTCCAAGCCGATATAAATCGCTTGAATCAGTGTTTCTGGGAGCGCTATGAGTCGATCGCCCCGGCGGTTTTCTAGCAAGCCGAGTTCGAGGTCGCCTCGGACGTAGGCATCGCTGGCAAAGTAGTTTCCAGGGAGTCTGGGCTGTTTGAGCAAGTCGGCAATATTAATCATCGGGAATTGGGAATTGGGAATTGGGAATTGGGAATTGGGAATTGGGAATTTTCTGATTATTTATTACCTTGGTCAATAACTATTGACTGCGCTTGGTCTAAAAATGGCTGTAATATAGCCCTGGCTTGCTCGGAAAGCAGTTCTTTTAAACGAGTTTGCAGCAGATCGCAAACAGTTGCTTCGAGCTTTTGAGTTTGGTGGGCTTCGACTATGCCGGAAAGCCAGTCTAGGAGGCGTTGTTCGAGCAAATCTCTATCGTTCAGCAGCATGGCCATAGCGCAGTACCGCAAGACTAACAGCCAGTGTTTGAGCGATCGTTCTAAGGTTTCTTGTTTTTCGTCTGGGTATGTTTCTTGTAGCTGGTTGGCTATTGGTTGGAAGATGCTTGCTTCCTTATCTCGCAAAAATTCGTAAATTTTTAAGCGCTGGGCAAGAGTTGCAGCTTGACGCTTAAAAGCTATGAGTTCTTCGCCTTTTAAAAAGCGGTTTTCTGCCTGGTCTAGCAGCGACTCAATCTCAGGGTGCATGATTTTTATTAAGTGGTAGTCGGTAACTGATATAAAGAATGAAGTTCGGCAAGAAGCAGTGTAAGGGATTTAACGGATTTAACGGAGGGATTTTGAGAGAGGAGATATGAAAAATGAGGGATGAGGGATTGCCATATTTTTTGTTTTCCATTTCGCACACAGATTAAAACAGGTCGAATAGGTCATCAATGGTGACTTCTGCTGGTTCAGAAATAGAAATTACTGGCAAGGGTGGCGGTAGGGGTAGAGCACCTACTTCGGGAATTCCTTCCCAAGAAATAGCTTGAAAAAAGTCTGCTACTGGCTGGGTTAAAGTCATAACTTGACCGGGGGTCGAGCCATTTTGGGTTTCTAAAGGTTTTCCCAACCAATTATAGTGGCCAAAGAAATCTTGGACAGACTTGTCCAACCATGAAGTTTGACTTTTCATCTTTTTTCCTGCCTGGAGAGGCCCACCATCGGACTCTCGATCGCGAAATTGGTGGGAGGAAAGGCAGGGCAGGGGATTTGCCTTTCCACTTTGTTGTTTACCGCAATATTTCACCGTGTTGCAGTCGAGTTTGAATATCGCGGGCGTTGGCACCTTCGTTGAGCCAGAATGCTGCTGCATCAATTTTATCAGGGTTGCCGAGCAGGAACTTGCAATATGTTTCTCCCATTGAGTAACATTGGAGTTCTATGCAGCTCAGAGGCTTTTTGACTAGAGATCCGAAGAAACCAGCGAACAAACCGGCATATAGGTGACAAACCGGTTTGCCTACGTCGCCCAAAGTGCGAGCAACTGCTGAGTCAAAGATATTGATGAAGATGCAGCCGTGTTTGCGATCGCTCATGTCAACTTCCCAGCGACCCCAACCTTGAGCAGTGAAAGGCCACCACCAAGTTTCTAGCAGAAACATGAGATTGGACTGGCGAATGTTCTGGCTGAATTCGGCACTAAACCATTTTTGAAAAAATTCGGAATCTTGCAGCCCCCAATGGCAACCAATAGTATACATGATGACAGAGGAAGCCGGACCTACTTCTTCTTCGAGTCCCTCCACCAAACCGATAATGAAGTCTTCGCTGGTAAAAATGTTGCGCGACTTATTCCAGTCGTTAATTGTACCTATCTGGTTATCGAAGGCAAAAAAATCCTGAAACCTATAATGGCTGTGAGTTTTAGGATGCTTTTGCTTCAGTCGCGATTCGCTGCGGGTGGAAATTTCTTTTTGGGCAGTAGAGACCATTGGCGGGTTATTCCTTTTTGGTGTTGTTTGCTGAAAATTAGACTCAAATAGACTGGCCTGTGTATCCAATTTAACTTCATTTTTCTGAAACCAGGCACAGGGTATAAATTTTTACTGCAATATAAAAGTTGAAAATTCTAGGATGCTAAATTTTGGCGCTTGTTGGGACTTCTGCCTTCGGACAACTGCTGTCAGAGTGCTGGCGAAAGTAGGTATAACCTTAAACGGCTATGTGTTATCGTTTTGTGCAAGCTGTCCACTATGTGTATAGGGCATATGAGATGAAAAATCACGCTTGTATTGCAATAGGCATCAATCAATATCAGTTACTCCAGCCTTTGAGTTATGCCCAAGAGGATGCAGAGGCACTGTACGGTTTTTTGACTGAGGAGGCGGGTTTTGCGCCGGACGGGTGTCTGCTGATGACCGATAGCTCGCCGTCGCTGTGGGGTCAATCAACATATCCGAATCGGGAAAATATTGTGAGGTTGACCCAAAGCCTGTGTGCGGAACATCTGCAACAGGGAGATTTACTCTGGTGTTTTTTTAGCGGCTACGGTGTCAGTTATGAAGGCAAGGATTATTTAATGCCAGTTGACGGCAATCCGGCGGACATTCAGGGTACTGGGATTCCGGTAGAGTTGCTGTTGAATACTCTGAAAAACGCTCCTACGGAAACGGTGTTGGTGCTAGTTGATATGAACCGCAGCCAGATTGTGAAAGCGGGGGACACGATCGGCTCTCAAACGGCAGAGCTGGCGCGGGAACTGGAAATCCCGACGGTGCTTTCTTGCCGCCCGAATCAAGTTTCGCGCGAAACTTCGGCTTTGCGTCAGGGGTTTTTTACGACGGCGCTTTTGGAGGGACTGCGATCGGGACAGTGCATGACCCTTAAGGGTTTAGACCGTTTTTTGAGCGATCGGCTGCCGGAGCTGTGCGACCACCATTTGCGTCCCAAACAAGAACCTTTGATGGTGGTGAATCCTCCGGGAAAGGCTCATTTGGTAATTTTGCCGGATGTTTCTGGGGTGCCAACTGCTGTGTTGGCAGGACGCAATGGCAATATGGCGGTTAATGCCGCTGATGGGTTCGATCGCCCGCAAATGGCGACGGCTACGGCTCGAGTGGAGCTGCCTCCGGCAGTTCGCAATGCTGAGGATTCGTCGGTTGAGATGCCACCTGCGTTGCAGCCGGATGCTGCTGGTCCTGCCGATCGGGGAGGCGATCCACCCAGCTTGCAAAAGCCGGAGGATCGGGATAACGGGGGGTCGGACAAGTCATTTTTGCAGCAGCTAGTTTTGTGGAGCTCAGCTACGGCTTTGGTGCTCCTGTTGGGTGTTTTTCTGACGAACAAATCAATTTTTATCGGTCAGCAGGAAGGAGATCCTCGATCGCCTGCTGAAAATGCCCAAAACTCTGGATCTCAAAAATCTGCTGGTGCTGGGGGGTCGCAGAACCAACCTCGGGCGGTGCAAGCAGTGACTGGAAGCAAGCAGCCACAATCGAGCCAGCAGGTGTGGGCTGAGGCGAAAACTTTCCTCAAGGATGGTTCGGCTTCTAGTTTTAATAAAGCAGTGGCTAAGGCTAGAACGATTCCGGCTAGCGATCCGCTCTACCCGCAGGCTCAGCAGGATATTGAGCGCTGGAGTTTAACGATTTTGGATATAGCTAACGGGCGGGCTGCTCGGGGCGATTTCCAGGGGGCGATCGGGGCTGCTAAATTGATGCCTGATGTCAACAAGCCTGTTTACAATCAGTCGAAACAGGCGATCGCTCAGTGGGACGAGCTATCCAAAGACCAGGACGTAAATGTTGCTTTGCTATCGGCTGCTAAGGGTCAAATTAAGCGGGGGGTTGCGTCTTCTTACAGTAAAGGCATCCAGCAAGCTAATAAGATTGAGCCCGGTCAGCCGAAGTATGAAGAAGCTCAGCAGTTAATTGGAGAGTGGAGCGAAAGTATTCTCAAAATTGCTCAGTTGCGTGGCTCTCAAGGAAAGCTCAAAGAGGCAGTTGAAGCTGCTTCGCTGGTGCCGTCGGGTACTAAGAGTTATCAGCCGGCTCAGAAGGAGATAGCCAATTGGAAAACTAAGCTGCAACGCCAGAAAAAAGGTTGATTGAGTTGATAATTTCTCGGTTTCCCACCGGGAAATTATCTTAACTACAAAGCCCAGATATGTCGATCGCTCGCTACCTCTTGACACTGCAAAAGGATACCTACAGAGCGATAATTTAAAACCAATAATTTAATTCACCATTTCTTCTTGGCAAATCCGGCGCCCTGGGATTTTATATTCTGTCCTATCGCTTCTTTTTTAGATGGTAAAATATGTCCTATGGGCGGATTAATTAATATCTTTAATTCACTGTAGGTAATTGCTCAACCCCCTTGACAAGAAGACGAGATAGACATTAGATAAAGGGTAAAGATTCAGGTCAAAAAAGACTTAAGTGGCGGCATCTGGTAAAATAAACGAATGAAAAAGCCCGCAGCCACCAGACAGAAAGAAAAAACCCAAATCGAGCAGTTGAGCCAAGCTGAACTGGTAGAACTGGTACTGGGGCTGCAAAAAATCATTGAAGAATTGCAAGAAAAACTAGCGATTGCTACGGGCAAAAATCAAACCACCAGTCAAACTTCATCAAAACCTCCATCAACGGATCTACTCCAAAAACCAGAGAAACCAACAGTCAAACCAGAAGCAGACCAGAAAAAGAAACCAGGTGGACAACCAGGTCATCAGGGGAAAACCCGAAAAGGGTTTGGACGAGTAGACAGAACCGAAATTAGCTCACCCAGCATCTGTCAAAATTAGTGAAGTAATTAACATCCACAGGCAGCAAGTAGCAAGTCTAGTCGCCAAACCAATCGAGGTCGTCGAATACCAGACACAATCGTGTAAATGCCTCGAATGTGGTGCAGTAGTTATTGGAGTTTAGACTAAAACCCACATTCCGCACCCCCAACTGGCACATACGCGGATTGAGAGGGTAAAAGTGAATCATCCGAGATAATAGTGAG
>NZ_JAUBTB010000148.1:0-10648 GCF_036704965.1 Microcoleus sp. F10-B2
GTTGGGGCGACCAGACATTTTCATTGGCTCCTTTACTTCTTACATAAGTCTATCACATCTTTAAAAAAATGGTATTAGGTTTTGTAGATTGCCAACCAGGACGCGGGCAGTAAAACCGAGAAGAGGTGTCAAAGTTTACGGTATACTTCGTTAACGCACCCTACAAGAGAAGCGATCTATCTCTCTACCTCACGTTAAGCTAGAAACAGACAACAGAGAGCCAACCTACCCAAAAGGTTAATATCAATGGTTGCGATCGCCCAAAAAACCCTTTCCTTCGAGGAATTTCTCAACTGGGATGACGACTCCGGCAGGTCATTTGAGCTAGTCAATGGAGTTGCCATGCCCCTGAGTGAACCCACAGCCAAACATGAGGATGTCGTCGATGGATTATGTCGTCTCTTGGTAGATCATTGCCAATCCTTGAACCTTCCCTACGTTCCTCGACAAAGTAAACAAGTCAGATTGAACGCTGCCCCGGGCGAAAGTGAATCGAGTCGTAAAGCCGACATTGTGGTGTTTGCCAAGGAAGAATGGGTCAGAATGCGTCAAAGTTCTGCCTCTGCTGCTGCCTATATTCCACCTCCCTTGGCGATCGAAGTTGTCAGTACGAATTGGCGGGATGATTACCGCATCAAATTGAATGAGTATGAAACTTTAGGAATCCTGGAGTATTGGATCGTTGATTATGCAGGGTTGGGAGGCGTTCAGTATATTGGTTCTCCAAAACAGCCTACGGTGACTATCAACCGCTTAATCGATGGTGAATATCAGGCACAGCGATATCAAGGAGAAGCCATTATTGTTTCTCCAACGTTTCCTCAGTTGGTATTAACGACCGCTCAAATCGTTGCAATGACACAAGTTTAGTGTTGGCAAATTATTAGACTTGCAATCGTTAGTTGAGGAACTGTACGAGCAATTGGCATACAATTATTTCATCGATTGCGATAGCAATCCACCATCCCCTTGGTTAAAGTCAGAGATAACGGAGTTTTTGTCAATTGATGGGCGATCGCTATCTTAGTTTTTCAAGGCTTGTGGCGATCGAATCCGTCTGCAATAAGAAGTAGTTACAATCTAAAAAAATTTATGCCAGTTGTAGCAGTTAAAACTTACATAGAATATCGGAATGATGCCTATTGGGTTAAAGGAACTCGGATTTCTCTTGACTCGATCGCCTATGCTTTCCAACAAGGACTATCGCCCGAAACTATTGTTCAGTCTTTCCCACTACTGACACTGGAACAGGTTTATGGTGCGATCGCCTTTTATCTAGGCAACCGCGCTGAAATCGACGCTTACCTAGCCGCCGAAGAAGCCGCATTTGATGCCATGCCTCAACCTCTACAAACCAGCGATCGAGCTTTGTACAACAAACTGATTGCAGCTAAAGCAGCAAGACAGCAGGTGCGATCGTGAATATTTGCTACCAAGCTGATATTATCTAAAATCTTGGTCAAGGGGAGAAGCTATGCGATCGCATATCCAGTATGCTGTCGGACTTCGGGTGGATGGAAAGCAAGAACAATGTGGTCTTTGGGTACGCCAGAGGCGACGAGTTCCTCAGTGATGCCGTCTTCAATGCCATCATAATGAATCCAGATTTTGTCATTGCGAATTTCGGCATGAACCACATAACCATGAACTCGCAGATGATTTTCCCAACCTTCATGTATCAGCATAAAATGGTTGCGATCGCGGCTCACTACCACATAGGTAATCACATCCCCATAAGTATAAGGAATATCCGCATAGTATTGGAGAATTTTCTCCAACGTCTCACGCCATTGGTCTACGGGTAGATTTGCGGTTTCCATTGAATAATCTCCTCCCTGTTTGAGTCAAAAACGATCAGGCGAAAACCTGGTTCTTCTAGCAGCAATTGCCCAGCTTCTTCTTTAAACAACGTTTCAAAGGTGTTGCGATTAACAGCTAGGTAAAGAAGACGATCCGGCTCTCGTTTTTGCAGCGTTCGGGCGTACATAAAGAACTGCCCCCAAGCATTTTCGAGGTCATTAATGGGCGAAGGGCCCAGAAAGCTTTTGATCTCGATCGCAATTTTTTCAGACCCTCGTTCAGCCGCAATTAGTTTCTGGGCGCCCAAATCAACAAAGACCGAGCGGCCCCCTATTTTGAGAATCAGTGGGTCATGAGTGATTGTCCAGCCATCTTTGATGAGGGCAGTGCAGACAGTATCGTGATAAAGATCTTGGGCAGGCATAAGGGCTGTTCTTTTTAGCTTCCCTGTCTATCTATCGTATACGACGCAAGTTCCGAATTATTTTAACTTGACTGAGATTATAAGAAACCGGGTTTTTTACCGAATCTGCGGGCGGCAACGAAATATCTTCCTCAAAAACCCGGTTTCTGGGCCCCCATGCGTAAGCCCTATATAAAATTAATTCGACTGAATTTGGGAATTCAAAACCTTAGAAATTCGATCGCGCGTTTCCTCCAAATGAGCCCGCGTATAAGCATCAGCACTCCGATCCAAATTCCGAATACTCTTGCTCAAACCCTCCCGCAACTGCCGCAACTCGTACCAAGCCAAACTCCGCGCATCCTCTGGAACACTCGTTTTTCGCAGCACCATTCCCATCAAAATCGCCAAATGTTCTCGCTGCAAAGAACGCCGAAAAGTTGAAATTTGCATCTTCTTTTCCGGCTGCAAAACCTCTTGCCAAACATCCTTTTGTACAGTATCCAACACTTCCGGCAACCTCAAAGCAGTTTCCGGCGCTGATTTTAACTCGGCATCCCGCAGCCTCGCCAAGCGCACCGGCGATAGCAAAACTCGCAACACAAACCGCTGCAAAAAAGTAATTCGATCGCCGATCGGGTAATCTAGAGGAAACACCAAAGCCGGACTTCCCCAGTGTTCCCAGCGCGACGGCGCCAATTTGTTGAGCAATTCCGGCGCAAAACTAAAGGCATCCGGGGCAAAAACGTACTTCTCTAATGTTGCTAAAGCTTCTCGCTGCTGAGAAAGTTCGATCGGCACAAACGGCAACTTCGCATTAGTATCTCCAGGGCGAATCCGGTTAAACGACTGTCCCCCCACATACAAAGTCGCATTCATCACCTGGTTGACATAATACCCGAACACCGAATCAAACATCACCCGCAGTTCGTTATAACCCTCTTCCCCAAGCGGAATTCGCTTTTCCAAACGCTTCCACATTGCCCTAGCATTATCCAATTGCCATTGCGAATACCTCAGCATATTAGCGCTGAGATCGAAGGTATTCGCAGCGGGATCGAGAATGTCAACAGCATCCTCATCCGGCGCGTAAGCTAATTGGGGTTCCGCAGCGCGGCTGGCAATTTGTTGCAGCGCTGGTAAGTCGCTGTTGGGGTCCCGGCCGCCAATCACCTTGTAACCGTACTCGATCGCCCAATCGTCGTAAGGCCCTACAATCGTTGGAAAATAGTCGCCCTGCACAGTTCCGGCAGGTGCCAAATTAATCGGCACATAATCCATCACCGACGCAATCATACCTTGGGTGCGAGTTACCTGAGTATTGTTCAAATCCTCCGGTTGCAGCATCGTACTCCCGTGAAAATTGTGCCTCAAACCAAGAGTGTGACCGACTTCGTGCGCCGTCAAAGATCTGATATATTGATTAACATAATTGTCAATTGTCGGACTGCTAGGCGCTGTATTTTCCAACAGATCCATCGACATTGCCCCAATCGCAAACTGTCGGCTCGATTCCAACCCAAAACACAGATCCGAACTCGACATCAACCGCGATAAAGGCGATCGTTTTTGCTCCTGGTATCTTTCTACCAAAGTCGGCAAATCCTCAGCAATTCCACCTCGATCGTTTTCCCCGCGGCTTTTTCCTAAATCCCCATTTTCTAGCACATTCAAATAGCGAGAATACATCCCGAACTGACAGGGATTGGTATTAGAACCGTTTCGCCCTTGAAAACTCTTAGATACCGAGCGATTTTGTTCCACCAAAGACCGATAGCCCTGTTTGATTTGCCGTACAACATTGGCATCCAACAGAATGTCAGCATCCAAAATTTCTCCGGTCAGCGGGTTAGTGCGAGAGGGCCCGAGGCCGGCAAACTCAGGCTCAAAAGAACTCGACCAGCGAATAGTATTGTAGCGAACATCAGCCGGGTCCCATTTAGCATTGTCCGGCATTTGTTTGACCTGAATTGCCTCAGTAAAACCTGCCTTTTCAAAAGCTTTGTTCCACTCCAAAGCTCCCTCCCGAATAGCATTTCGGTATTCCAGAGGCACATTATTTTCTATCCAAAAGACGATCGGCTGCACCGGAGGTGACATCGGGGCTGTCGGGGTTTGCTTTTGCAAATGCCAGCGATTGATATAGCGTACAAAAGGCTCCCGGCTGCTCTTGTCAGAAAAGTCTTTATATGCTGTGAGAAAATAGCCCACTCGCTCATCCGCAAGTCTGGGGCGGTAGCCGTTATTTAGCGGCACTTCCGAGAAACTGTAGTGAATGCGAAGGTTAAAAGCCCGACTGTCAGGAATCGATGGTAAATAGTTAACTTCACTGTCATTATCGCTAGAAAAACCGTAAATAGAAGCAATTTCTACATTCAGCGGAAACGCTTTAACATCTTTAAAATAAGATTTGTCTTCATCGAGCGAGTAAGAAGCGCCCAAAATCAGCGGTAAAATCGCTTTTACTCCTGGTAAGTCGCGCTTTTCACTCATCAGCAAATCCCCTAAATCTATCAACAGAGTTTGTCGTTGCGGATGAATGCTTTTGACCGGCAAAGAATATAGAATCGAGTCGCTAAATGCCCTTGCCACCGAACCAGTTTGCGGGTCGCCCGGACTGGTGCGAAAATTAATATTTGGTATCACAAACTGCACATTATTTTGGACTCGGCGCAGTTGAAACAAGAAATCGCCGAGCGGCAATCCGCTAAAAATGCCCCCTTCCCCCAAACCCGAAGCCAGTGTCACGAAACACAGAAACTTTTTATCGAGTTGTTGCTGTCTAATTTCCAGATAAACTTTATTAGTTGCTTGATTGCGGTAAAGCGTAAATAGTCCCTCTAACTTTTGCGCGTCTTTGACAACCTGTTCAAAGGGTGCCAGAGTTTGCTGTTCGCTACTTTGTTCGTTGCTGGGCGGCCCAGATGATAAAGCAAAAGGTAAAAATAAACCTTTATACAAACTCCAACAGAAAAACACTAAAGATAATATAAAAAATATCAAAGGCAAATTTTTTCGGGGACTTTTTATCTGTTGATTTTTGCTATTTTCAGGAAATATCAATTTTTTCATTTTCAGGATCTAGCCGCAGGAAAGAATATTTTTGAGATAGCCGCGTCGCACTTGCAACGCTGCGATAGTTCCAATGAGAGCTTTTACAGGAGTGTTGGCTGTGGGATATCCAAACGAGAGATAAGCTGTCGGGGATCTAAGTTATATATTTGGGTCGGGACACCACCCGACAAGAATTTCATCAAACTGGACTGTCATAAACACTCCGCTGAGGAACCGTAAAATTATGTTAGATGCCCCTGGGTTGATACACTTTGCTGTGCGGGATGACATCGGGAGCATCTCAGTTTTGCAGCCAAGCTAGAAATTGGAGTTTTGAGGCAGGAGGCAGAAGGAAAGAGGCAGAAGGAAAGAGGCAGAAGGAAAGAGGCAGAAGGAAGGAGCCAAAAAAAGTATTTTTACAAATATGAGATGCTCCCATGACATCGCACTCCTAAACAACGCTTTATACAAAATCGGGACGATCCCGCAACGCTTTGCTTTGCATGAGTTGTGAGTTAAATCAGAATCGTAGATAGTCCTGAACCTGCCCCTACAAGCAGATTTAAATCATTTAACTTCTAAAATAACTCAAAACTCAAAAGTCAAAACTATTTTTTCGCCGGCCACGGAATCATGGGATCTTGAGCCAACCGCTTAGAAACTGCAACAGCACCGTAACGGTTGAGGTGGCTGGGGTCGGAAAAAGATTCCCGCGCCTGGGGCCACAATAAGCTCTTATCTAGGAAAATTAGTCCGCTTTGAGCTGCTAATTCTTGCATATATTGCCGGAATTCTTGTTCGTAACCTGTCCGCACCGGGTCTAAATAATCTTCAGTCAGAGGCATATTCACAAACACGAAATTGATGTTGCGAACCTTGGTAAATTCGATCAGATTTTTGAGTGCTAGAGCTTGTTCGCCTATCAATTTAAAATCTTGATAGTCGGAGTCGTAATAGCCAGAGACTTTCGGGTGATTCTGAAAGTAAGTATCGGGATTGAAGCGTATATCGATCGGCAAAAAGCCGTTTGGTTGAAACTCGCTGGGTTCTTTACCCCCAGCAATTAGCTGGGCGTTTTCAGTTGTTTGTTGGCCCAGCACTCCGGTTTGGGGACTCTCGGTTGCAACAGGGGCTGATGGATTCGCGAGCGATCGCAAAAACCCTTTGAGCCGATCGCGCTTTTTGTAAATTGCAGAACCCTCCACCAACTTTTGACTCACCAATTGCTGAACGTTAGCTTGAGTTTGTCCCAAATTGTGTACCAATTCAGTGGCAGTCGCCACCGGATTTTTTGCACTCGGATTCGATTCTTGGGCATCTAATTGATTGGTGCGGATCAGAAAACTACCCCGGGACAATTGCCTGTAACCTTCCGAAGAAGCGATCGCACTAAAAGTCAAATCCGGCCGCCCGCTGTTGAGAGCCCTCGCCCCGTCCGCCAACACCAGCAATTTTGGCAGTTGTTGCGGCGGCAAAATCCGGCGGACGATCGAATCTACAACCTGGAGAGTAGCTCCATTCACCCCAAAATTGTAAGCCTTCAGCCCCGGGTAGCCCGAAGCTGCCAAAGCCGTTTCCAAAACCGCCGGGTCGATACCCCGCAGCGCCCTCGAACTGCCGACAATTAAAATATCCGGCGGTTTTTTGTGCAGGTGAATGTACTCTTGATAGCGCGCTATCTGATCGTCAAGCTGCTCGCTCCTCAAAGTCGGGAACACCGGAGGTGCAGAAACCTCAACTACAGGAACGCTAGTATTTCCCGGTTTCGTAAACCCAGAGCCATTAAAAGCCTCTTCCCGGTTGGCTTCCGGCGACTGCTGCAACTGAGTTTGAGGCAAATTCACCTCATCAGCAGGGGGAACGGGTTTCGGGGTTTCCTTCGGAGGTGGGGCTGTAACGTCGCCCAAAGCCTTGGGGGATGAATTTTGACAATTTTGACCATTACAAACTTCGGAGGCGCTAGGAGCTTGACTGACCGCCGCAGATTGCAGAAATAGACCCAGGAGCCAATCGGTATTGAAAGTCAGCAGACAGCCGGCGATCGCCCAAATCAAGGCCATTCCCGCCGCGCGATCGGCTCTCACGCCACCGGGCGCAGCAGCATTAGTTGACAAACCATCGTTGGGAACAAACAAACCCGAAGCGACAAGCGGTTGCACCGCCGCTTGAACTAACTGCTCGCCCAGATTGTATCCGGGGAGTCGGATTTTGAACCGGGGCCGCCAGGAGTTGGGCATCTGCTCGTCAAGCTTGTCGCCCAAACCCGAAAAACTCCCATCCTCCACCGGCGCAAACTCCGGCACCGGTTCTTTTTCCAACACAGTCACTGGCGAGGGAACCGGTGCGGGTGTCGTCGCTGATTCCTCGTCACCAGCCGTTCTGAGGTCGATCGCGTAGCGCCACAGAGGCAGTTTCTGGCCGGCACGGCGTCCGTAGACTCGCACCCCTGCCACTCCCGGAATTTGTAGGTGCCGCAAAAATTTGACCACCGGCGGGCCTACCTTCGACTGAGAAGGGCAAGTCAGAGCTTCTGTCATGACGTGCAGCACGTTGGCTTTTTGCAGCACAACAGCCCGAATCCCTCCTGTTTCTAGCTTGCGTCTGAGATTGGGGTTGAGCAACCTGTTCAATAAAAAAGTCAGAGCCAATTGATCGCCCTCGGCTGCCAGCGTTCTAGCGCTCGCAGCTAAGTCGGGGTGGTGGGCGGCAGGCAAGTCCACCCAGTCAATCCACACAGGCGACTCCGGCTCCGCCTGAGAGTCCCTGGCTGGTTCTACGCCGTAGATAGTAGCTGCGCGGATGCCTTGGGGCGCGAAGGAGGCTAACAAAGGGGCGATCGCGTCGGTAGTTTGCTGCTTGTCGGGGTATTCTTGCCGTTTAGGCTTTTGTCCTTTTTTGGCAGTTTTGCTGCAAAACAGGTGGAGGGTTGCTTCTTTGAGGGTGGCTCGCACTTCGACTCTCGATGCTGCCAAGTGTTGGTTGAGCAGTTTGGCGATCGACTGTACGTCTCCCCACCTCGCCCATTCCTTGAGAATTGTGTCCGGCGAAGTCAAATCCACCCGCAGCAGCCAGTCTGGCTTCGCTTCGCCGCTGACTTGGCTGCCGATTACTGCTTCCCGGAAATCCTCTAGTTGCAGTTTCCGCAGCCTGCCGGCGATGGGTTCTGCCAGCAATGAGGGGTCGGGGCTGTAAGCTGACTCGCACAGCACCAGCAGTCGGCGTTCCTTGAGCTTGATATTTTCCTGCCCCCTAACCGGCAGGGTTTCCCGGCTGCTTTTGAGTTCTTTTTCGCGAATGCTTACTTTCACCGAAACTCCCATCGGCCCGAGGATTTCGCTGAGATAGCTGGCGATCGCATCTGGATAGCCCCGGCGCGCCAAAGTTTCCGGCGAAACCGTCAATGTTCCACCGCCATCGCCCTCGCCGGAGTCGGCTTCGGGGGATTGAATCAAAGCCACTGCGCCACGGTTCGCTTTCTGCTGCGGGGGAACGGTGGAACTAAAAGCTTCCCGCGTCGCAGCAGCCGAAGTGTCGATCGTCACGGGGGAAGTTTCAAAAGCTTCTGGGTATTGAATCCGGGAGGCGATGGGCAGACTTTCGGCGTCAAAATCCAGTTCTTCCCGTACTTGCGGCGAATGGGCTGCTGTTTCTACCGGTTTTGGTGTCTGTTTGAGTTTCTGATTGTCATTCTTAAATTTGCCGAAAAATCCGCCTCTTTTACGGCTTGCTGGCGGTTCCTCGGGGGAAGTCGCTGGCGGCGGCACTTCGGCAGCTTTTGGTTCCGGTTGCTGTGGCTGTTGCTGTCGCTTGGGACTGCTGCAATCGAGCCTGACTGTCCAGTCATTTTGTCGGGAACCGATTTTGCGGCCGCACAGAAACAACTGGTAAATTTTAGGTCGATCGGGCAGCAGTCGCGTTAAATCAGTTTGTTCGATCGCGTGGGTAAATCTCGCCGTCACCAATTCTTGAGACGGACACTGCGCTGCTTCGCACAAAATGTGCAGGTGATTTCCCCGCAAACGCGCTTGTACTTGAACTTCGGGAAGCCCTAAAGCTTCCCCGGCCCACTGCGACGCGCTCGATCGATTGTCTGCCAATATGCTCCCGTTCGCATTCAACATGAAACTCTAAATTTTGCCAAAGCTGGTTTTGTTTTCTAGAAATAGCACAGTTACAGATTTTACAGACAATTATTTGATTTGCCGAGCCTAACCGTTTTGTCTGGTTTAAGCCATGCGGGACTTAGTGTCTTGCCTTGTATCCCCTCGGCTTCGAGCCGTTGGGGAATATTTTTTTGATAATACCTCGACATTTTGGCACAGATAGGTCCAAATTAAGCCAAGCAACAAGTTATTCGTCATTAGTCATATCGTTTCCGTTTGCATCCGAATAATAATTAGACCTCTCTCATAATTCTTGTGTAACAGGCGGGAGTGCCTGTTCAAGACTGGCTTTTCTGGAAATGTCTATTATTTTCCGACTGTAGTGCTGGGGTTTCGTCATGCTCCGCGGAGAGAGTCGCACGCTCGACGATCGCATTCGGGGAGTATCCCGATTTTATACAAAGCGTTTTTTCCGAGTGCGAGCTTAATATCTCGCGATCAGATATTTATAGACTTGGCTACACGGGGACGATCGCTTGCAGGATATCTTTCGTCGGATTTGACATACCCCGGCCTAAAGGCGAGGGGATTCTTGATTCGCAGGGATTCCAATGAATTTACTTGCAGGCAAGCATCTTGACCGTATGCCCTACGGCTGCAAGTCCTCTAATTAGAACTACTTGAGCGGCTGCAACATCTCTGTCTGTTGTATAGCCACAGTTCAAGCATGAATGAGTACGCTCATCAAGCTGTTTTTTTCCTGTTTCTGCTAGACAATTGGGGCAAACCTGACTCGTTTTATGAGCGCTTACTTTTTGAAAATACACGCCATATTTCCAACAAGTTTGCTCGCTTGATTGTGAAGAACTGACCCCAGCTTGCGTCTAAGCAGTGTTTCCCTAGCATCGCCCAAGAGTGCCCAATCAGGTTCAGATCCTCAACGAAAATCATTCCCACATCTTGGCAGATTTGATGAGATAATTTACGATGCCAATCTTTCCGACTGTTAGCAACGTATTTATGCAGTTTGGCGACTTTCTTTTGAGCTTTACGCCAATTGTTAGAACCTAGTTTTTTACGACAGACACGTTGTTGCAGCAATTTAAGCTTGCGTTCTGCGTCTTTAAAAAATCTTTGGCGCTTGACTAAAAGACCGTTAGAAGTTGCTAGAAAATTAGTTAGTCCTACATCAATTCCGATACCTTCACCGTGCAGGGTAAGCTCATCTAATTTGGTATAAGATGAACTTGACAAAGTTAACAAAATAAGCATAAGAGACTGTGTAGAC
>NZ_JAUBTB010000149.1:0-10483 GCF_036704965.1 Microcoleus sp. F10-B2
AAATGCTAAAACTTCGTTGTGCTTACCTCAACGACCTCTTAGCCATTTGAGGTTTTTGCAAAACCGGGATGCTCCCACAGATATACGCGGAGATGGCGAAGTTTTAGTTGTTTCTTTTTCACGTGATATGAGATTTTAAGTAGTCCCGGCTTTTGAAAACACAGATTCTAGTTTTAGTTATTTCTTGTCTCCTGCTGCTGTTGTAAAAACTGCGATCGCTCTTCCATTTGACAGAGGATACGGGCAACAAAAGCGCAATGCAGGGCGTGGTACGTTACTGCCAATTGAATCACCTCTTTCTGCACTGTCTCCTGAAGTTTCAAAAAGTGCGATCGCCAAAAGTGCTGGGTTTGCTAAGAATTCCTAAAAACAGATGCAGTAAATACGGCACATTCTCATTGGTTGGGCCGAACACAGGGTAAGCCCTCATCATAAAATTTTTCACTCAAACTTTGATTGAAATAATACTGACACCAAAATTCTGCCACTTCTAACAACAAGGGGATAGATTCACCAACGATACCTGAACCAGAATGCGAGGTATAACGTGTTACATATTCGGCAGCAAGTTTGTAAGCCCAATAGGGAAAATCTGGCTCTACGAAACAGCGCAGCGCATACTCTAGCTTGAGTAAATCTCCACTGCGCACAAAGCGTACTGTTGTCCACCTAAAATTGCGGTAGTCATCGCCTTGCAACCCATCAATTTCTTTCAATAAGTTTCTGAGAGATTGCCGGCTTTCGTAAGTGGGATTTTCTAAGTAAATTTGCATGAGCGTGATTGCTTCATTCACTAACTGTTTTTGCTGTTCCCATTCTTCACTGATGAAGTGTTCGGGACAACTAGCCTGATTCATCTGCAGCTTTACTCGTTGAGTTATGTAAAGCGCCAACTTTTCGGCAGCAACTTCATCAACGCACAGACTTTTGATACTCGTCAGCCTGGTTATCGGTAGAGCAAACCGAGCTTTTTCAACATCTGAGGTTGCTTGAATCCATTTTTTGATTTTATTGGCAGTAGCACGTTGTTGGTTGTTTTGTTTCATTTTTAACTATAGGGTGTACAAGTTTTATCGTCTGTGTCAAGAGTGCATTATACAAAAAGCTCTTCCCTCATGGCGCGATGGGGGTTTTTAACGCTCGCCCTCAACACAGCCTCGCCATTCGGGACAGCGATCCCCTATGAACCCAACTTACCCAGTCGGCGCGGCTGACTGTGGATTTTTCGGCGGGCGATCGCTCTCAACTTTGGCTCGTGTTGTTACTCTTTCAACCGCAAAAACTGGGTGCATCTCAATGAAGGCAAATACATCAAATTGAAAGTTGACCGTTGAGATAGGCACAGCCAAGAGCAAGGAATTAGGAAACGTTCTCAATATTCCACCCGGCTCCCGATATTTTTACCCTTAATCCAATGCGTTTAATTGTTGATTCAACTGTTTCCGAACAATAGTGAACTTAGGGATTATTCTTCGTAGTATTGGTAATTGAATATTCGGCACCGATGGGTCTCTCAATAATTGCAAAACGTTTTCAATGATTGACATTTAAAGTTTTTAAATAAATTTATAATTTCATCAACTTTGCCTTGCCACAACATAGTTTCTGCTGATTTCAATCTTTTTATTGAACCCCCTACCTTGTAGATATTTTCTTTCAGATGATACCAATCTAAGATTTATTGTCTTTGTTTATTGTCTCCAATTTATTTAACCCTCTTTTGTCACTCTGGGAAATTAAAAATTAGAACCCAATTTTTAACTGTAGATAAATCAAGGATTTGAGCATTTATTTTCTAACAGAATGGCTGAAATCAAGGTTTTTGGTAAAAGCCTTATGATATAACCATTCCAAATTATTTTCTGCCGAAACTGACAAAAGAGGGTTAAATATGTTCCAAATTCCGGCACGGTCATCTCCTAGACAATAGTCGGCTCCCTCGACATTACAGATAATCAGGCAAAATATTTTGGCTTGAAAGCTTACAGTCAATTTAGTCCACTGATGGAAAAAAGTTGTCTTTTAATCAGTGCCAACGAATCTTATCAAATGGCAGAAAAAGATTTGGAAAAGTTTACGGGTATCAAAATCTCTCACAGTACATTACTCATATTAGTCAATCGACAAGAATTTGAGTTGTCTACATCTCAACAAGGAGTCAAATAAATTACATTGGATGGTGGAAAAGTCAGGCTACGCAACGAATAATAAAACCGGACAGACTTAATAGATTTATCCCCTATTAGCCCGACTTATTACTCCTGGTAAGTTTATCATACAAACTTGAAATTATCAATAATTAGGAAAAGTGATATAGTTTGCATTCAATCAAGTTACATCGTCCAATCTTATGAGCTGGTTTAGGCGCTGCTGTTATTGTACCTAATCTTTATGAGAAAGCCTATAAATCTTCCTACGGTATAACTATTAGTTATTTTTATATTTAGATTTGTTAAACTTCAAAAAATATTTAAAAAGCTTAGATTATACTTATTGATAGTGCATTAAAAAGTTTTTTAGTCTGCCAAAAATATCAGTATACCTACTTAGATACAGCCTGCTTTTCAATTTTTCTTCAATTTATTAGTGAAATTACGCACATGATCACTAGCATTTTCGGTTACAACCTAAACGAAGCTATTTACGAAAGTGTCAATACTATTATTTATCGCGGCACAAAACAGGTTGATAGAACCTCTGCGATCGTCAAAACCTTCAAAACCGAGCATCCGACAATCGAAGAAATTTCCCGCTTAAGACACGAACATAAAATCCTCAGACATTTAGAAAGTGAAGGAATAGTTAAGCCCATAGCCTTAGAAAACTACCATAACGGCTTAGCGCTGATAGTGGAAAATTTTAGCGGTCAATCTTTGAAAGATTTTCTCAACAATCAACCCTTGGCTATAAACGCATTTCTCAAAATCGGCATTCAGTTAGCAAACACTGTGGGAGAGATCCATCATAGTAATGTAATCCATAAAGATATTAAGCCCCAAAATATCTTAATTGACCCTGAGACAAAGGAAGTAAAAATTATTGATTTTAGCATTGCTTCTCTCTTAGATAGAGAAAATCAAACCGTCACCAATCCCAACTTATTAGAAGGAACTCTCGCCTATATGTCGCCGGAACAAACCGGTCGAATGAACCGCTCAGTGGACTACCGCACCGACTTTTACTCCCTCGGTATTACATTTTATGAAATGCTGACGGGTAAGCTACCTTTTTCCGCAAAAGACCCCCTAGAATTCGTTCATTGTCATATAGCTAAAGCACCAATACCACCGAAAGAACTGAATTCAGAGATCCCGGATGCAGTTTCTGAAATTGTAATGAAATTATTATCTAAAACGGCTGAAGATAGATATCAAAGTGCTTTCGGAATAAAAGTTGACTTGGAAACCTGCCAGCAGATACTTTCTTCAGGGGAGATTTCCCACTTTATTATAGGTCAACTAGATTCCTACAGCCAATTTCTGATTCCGCAAAAACTCTATGGACGGGAAATAGAAGTTGCTAGTTTGCTAGAAGCCTTCACTCGCGTCAGTGCCGGGACAACAGAAATGATGCTAGTTTCCGGTTATTCAGGTATCGGTAAATCCTCCTTAGTTAACGAAGTTGATAAACCGATAGTAGCAGCAAGAGGGTATTTTATTAGCGGGAAATTTGACCAGTTCAAGCGAAATATTCCCTATGCTTCCTTAATTCAAGCATTTCAGGAATTGATGCGCCAAATGCTGACCGAAAAATCAGAAAAAATAGCAATTTGGAAATCTAAAATCCTCGAAGCACTTGGGACAAATGGCCAGGTTATTATTGATGTTATTCCCGAAGTAGAAAAGATTATCGATCCACAGCCTGGGGTTCCAACCTTGGGGCCAGCGGAATCCCAAAACCGATTTAATCAAGTATTTCAAAAATTTATACAGGTGTTTAGTAAACCCGAACACCCGCTAGTTGTATTTTTGGATGACTTGCAATGGGCAGATTCGGCTTCCCTCAAGCTCATCCAACTAATTATGACCGATCCAGATAGTAAATATTTGCTATTAATTGGAGCCTATCGGGATAATGAAGTCAGCCCCACTCATCCCTTAATTTATACCTTAGAGCAAATTCAAAATACCAAGGCGATAGTCAATAATATTATCCTCCAAGCTTTAGAAATAACTCATGTAAACCAATTAGTAAGCGAAACCCTTCGCAGTCAAAGTTCTGAAATTTTGCCCCTGGCTGAGTTAGTTTTTAATAAAACCCAGGGCAATCCTTTCTTTTTAACTCAACTTCTCAAATCCCTTTATCAAGAAAAACTCCTATCCTTTGATTTCGATCGAGTTTGTTGGCAGTGGGATATTCAACAGCTTCAAGGCATTGATATCAGCAATAACGTCGTCGAATTGATGGTCAGCCAGATTCAAAAGCTCTCGTCGCAGACGCAGAATGTCTTAAAATTAGCGGCCTGTATCGGAGATAAATTCAGTTTAGATATTTTGGCAATAGCTAATAAAAAATCTCAGTCAGAGACGGCAATAAATTTATGGGAAGCGTTACAAACTGGTTTCGTTTTACCGCTAAATAATTCTTACAAAATACCGCTCCTATTTGACGAAGAAACATCCACAGAAAAGTCAACCGAGCAATTTAATGTCACCTACAAATTTTTGCACGACCGAGTGCAACAGGCATCTTATTCTCTAATTCCCGACGACCAGAAAAAAGAAACTCACCTAAAAATCGGTCAACTACTGCTGCATTCCACAACGCCTGAAGAACAAAAAGAAAATATCTTTATACTGGTTAACCAACTAAATTACGGCACTGATTTAGTCACTTTAGAGAGCGAAAAATATGAATTAGCAGAGCTCAATCTGATCGCCGGCCAGAAAGCCAAAGCAGCAACAGCTTATGAATCCGCTGTCAAATATTTGAATGTGGGTTTGGGACTGCTCGCGGAGGATAGCTGGGAGAGTCAATATGAGCTGACTTTAAATCTGCATTTAGAAGCAGCAGAAGCCGAATTTATCACCACAAACTTTGAGCGCTCTCAACAGTTGTCTGCTATCATCATCAAACAAGCAAAAACCCTCCTAGAAAAAATCAAAGTCTATGAACTAAAAATTCAGTTTGATATGGCTGAAAACCGGACACAATCAGCTATAGAGACTGGTATTAATGTTCTTGAAATGTTCGGCGTTTACCTAGAGCAAGAACCCCCTCAAGGATTGATTATTGAGGATTTAGCCAATCTGCCACCAATGACAGATATGAATAAACTTGCGGCGATGCGGATATTAAGCAGCATCGTGATCTCAGCATATCTTGGCAATGGAGCTATGCTGCCACTAATTATATATACAATGATCGATTTGTCGCTCAAGTATGGTAACTCACCGGAATCTGCTTACGCTTACGTTTTCTATGGCTCTCTTTTATGTGGACCAATGGGGGATATAGATTCTGGATATAAATTTGGCAAACTATCCATTGTTGTATTGGATAAATTTGAAACTAACTCGCTCAACTGTAAGGTTTGGTTAATATTTAATGCTCTTCTCAGATCCTGGAAAGATCATAGTATGGAAACCCGAGAACCTTTGATTAAGGCTATGCAAAGTGGTTTGGAAGTAGGTGATTTGGAATGTGCTTGTCACTGTCTGATCAATTATTGCTACATGACATTTTTAACTGAAAAAGAGCTAGAAAAAGTTGAGTGCGAACAGGAAAAATATGTTGCTATTAGCATTAAATACAAGCAAGATTACGATACTTTTGCAATCAAAATTTATCAGCAGTTAGTTAAAAATTTGCTTGGCAAAGCCTCAGATAAATATCAGTTGATTGGTGAGAGTTTTAATGAAGAAGAAATGGTGCCGATGTTCCTAGAATCTAATAATGGGACTCTGCTGTTTTTTTACCATGCCGCCCAAGCGATGCTTCGTTATTGTTTTAAAGATTACGAAGGCACAATAGTCAATGCTGATTTAGTATCAAAATATGCCAGTTGCGGTGTGGGATTAATTCAGAATGCACTTGGCAACTTCTACCATTCTCTTGGCCTCCTAGCAATGTATCCCAAAGTCTCAGCGCAAGAACAAGAAGAATATTTAATTCAAGTAGCAGTAAACCAAGAAAAAATGAAAACTTGGGCGTTCCATGCACCGATTAATTTCCAGCATAAGTATGACTTAGTAGAAGCAGAAAAAGCGCGGATTTTGGGACAACCTTTAGAAGCCAGCGATTATTACGATCGCGCTATAGCAGGAGCCAAAGAACAGGGATATATCCAAGAAGAAGCCTTAGCTAACGAACTGGCCGCAGAGTTTTATTTTTTCCGCGCCAAAGATAAAATTGCTCTGATGTATTTAACCGATGCTTACTACGGATATAGCCGCTGGGGGGCTAAAGCTATAGTCAAAGATTTGGAGGCCAGATATCCTCAAATATTTTCCCGGATAGCCAAACCAGAAACTCAACGCAGCCAGATCGCTATGAGCACTAGCTCGACAAGTGGAGGGAGTGGCGCACTAGATTTAGCGACTGTCATCAAAGCCTCTCAAGCTCTCTCTGGCGAAATTGTGTTGACTAATTTGTTAGCGAAATTGATGAAAATTGCGATCGAGAATGCGGGCGCTCAAAGTGGCATTTTTATCTTAGAAAAAGCGGGAAGTTTACTAATAGAAGCCTATGGAACCGTAGAGAGCGATGTAGAAGTGCTGCAAAGAATACCAGTGGAAAACAGTAAGCAACTACCCATATCTTTGATTAACTATGTTGCCAGAACTCAGGAAAATGTTGTATTAAACGATGCGAGTTGTGAGGGAACCTTCACGGCGGATACTTATATCGTCAACCAAAAACCCAAGTCAGTATTATGTACTCCCATCGTCCATCAAGGAAAACTTACTGGCATTCTTTACTTAGAAAATAATCTCACAACTGGTGCTTTTACTCCCGATCGTTTAGAAGTTTTACAACTTTTATCTTCTCAAGCAGCTATTTCGATTGAGAATGCCCGTCTTTATAACGATTTGGAAGCAGCCAACGCTACTTTGGAAGTGAAGGTGGCAGAAAGAACGCAACAGTTACAAGAAAAAAATATCGATTTACAAAAAGCAGAAGAATTAGCGAAAGCCGCCAACTCTGCCAAGAGCGAGTTTCTGGCTAATATGAGCCACGAGCTCCGAACGCCACTTAATGGCATTTTGGGTTACACCCAAATCCTCAAACGACAAAAAAACTTGGCTGACGAGCAAAAAGATGGTTTGAACGTGATTAGTCAGTGCGGTGAACACCTCTTAACCCTAATTAACGATATTTTAGATCTCTCCAAAATCGAAGCCCGAAAAATGGAAATCCACTTGAGTAATTTCCATTTCTCACAATTTTTGGAAGGCCTGGCTGAAATTTGCAATATTCGGGCAGAACAAAAGGGAATCTCCCTTATTTACGAGCCCATTACCCAACTACCTATTGCCGTCCTGGGTGATGAAAAACGCTTGCGGCAAGTTTTAATCAACTTACTCGGCAATGCGATTAAGTTTACTGAAAAAGGTGGGGTGGCATTCAAAGTAGGATATCAGGATGGCAAGATTCGGTTTCAAGTGGAAGATACCGGAGTTGGTATGGCACCAGAGCAATTGCAAGACATATTTTTGCCTTTTCACCAAGTAGGAGAAGCCAACCTGAAGGTTGAAGGAACCGGGTTGGGACTGGCAATTAGCCGCCAATTAGTCCAGATGATGGGCGGTGAAATAAAGGTGAAGAGTATATTAGGACAAGGGAGCATTTTCTTCTTCGATTTAGATTTGCCAGAGGTATCGGAATGGGCGACTAATGCAGCCAAAGCGAATGTCCACGTCATTGTTGGTTTCAAAGGCAGAAAGCGAAAAATTCTCATAGCTGATGACAAGTGGCAGAATCGCTCGATCATTGCGGGAATGCTTCAGCCGTTAGGATTTGAAATTCTGGAAGCAACGGAGGGTCAGGACTGTTTAAACAAGGCGGTGGAGTATAAGCCCGACTGTATTTTAATGGACTTGATGATGCCAGTAATGAGCGGCTTAGAAGCGACCCGCCGGATTCGCAAATCACCAGGTCAGACTAATTTAGTGGTGATTGCTACTTCTGCCAGCGTTTTTGATTTCGATCGACAACAAAGCGCCGAAGTAGGTTGCAATGATTTTATTCCCAAACCCATACGAATCGAGGAGCTTTTAGAAAAATTACGTACTCATTTAGGGTTAGAATGGATTTATGAAGAAAATCTGGAAGAGATGAGGAAAGCAGAAGGAGAAAAAAAATCTCTAAGTTCTGAAATTGTAGCTCCCCCCGATGAGGAAATCGCCGTTCTATTCGATCTAGCCATGATGGGCGATCTTCGAGCCATTGGGGAGCAAGCTAAAAAGTTAGAACAACTCAATGAGCAATGGGGGCCCTTTGCTACCCATCTACGCCAGTTAGTGAAAGGATTTGAAGAACAACAAATCTTGGAGTTTATTAAGAAATATAGGACTGCGAAATAATGAATAACGAACTTCCCGAACAAAGCACGATTTTAATCGTAGATGATACCCCGACTAATTTAGGTGTACTGTTCGATTTTTTGGCGGATTTTGGCTTCAAAGTATTGATAGCTAGGGATGGCAAAAGTGCTCTCCAAAAGGTAGAATATGCCGCGCCAGATCTGATCCTATTGGATGTGCTCATGCCCGGAATTGATGGGTTTGAAACTTGTAGCCGTTTGAAAGCGAATGATGTAACGAGAGACATTCCGGTGATTTTTATGACGGCTCTTGCTGATACGGTGGATAAGGTTAAAGGTTTGAGTCTGGGTGCGGTGGATTATATCACTAAGCCTCTTCAGCATGAAGAGGTTTTAGCTCGTGTTAATGTCCACATGAAGCTCCGCAATTTATCGAAGAAACTCTTAGAGCAAAATGTGTGCTTGCAAGCAGAAATCGAACAGCGTGTCAAAGCGGAATCTTCGCTCTTGAAGCTGGCATCGGAGTTGGAAAGGCGAGTTGAGGAAAGGACGGCTGAACTTTTCCAATCGAATCAATTGCTCAAACAGGAGATTCAAGAGCGTCTCCAAGCAGAGGCGGGATTGCAACAATCGGAAGCTCAATTGCGAACCCAAGCTCAATGCTTAGAAAAAGCTTTTCGCGAATTGCAATTGACCCAGACTAAACTTGTGCAGAGCGAAAAAATGTCTTCTCTCGGTCAGCTTGTGGCAGGTGTAGCCCATGAAATCAATAATCCCGTTAATTTCATCTATGGGAATCTTTCTTACGCCCATGACTATACCAAAAGTCTGATTGAACTCGTGAATCTTTATCAGCAGGAATTCCCCGTTTCGGGAGCAAAAATTGAAAATAAAATAGACGAGATAGAACTAGATTTTTTGGTTGAAGACTTGCCTAAATTGCTGACTTCGATGAAGGTAGGTGTAGACCGTATTCGCGAGATTATTCAGTCGCTGCGAATCTTCTCGCGATTTGATGAATCGGAGATGAAACCAGTGGATATTCACCAGGGTATTGAGAGCACTCTATTAATTTTGCATAACCGCGTTAAAGGCAGGGGCGATCGACCTGCAATAGAGGTGGTCAAAGAGTTCGGCAATCTGCCTCTGGTAGAGTGTTATGCTGGTCAGCTTAACCAGGTGTTTATGAATCTTGTCGCTAATGCTATTGATGCCCTAGATGATTACAATGCGACGCGATCGTTAAGTGAAATTAAAGCCAATCCGTCTAAGATTGTTATTCGCACTGAAGTTACCGAAAGTAATCGGGTAGTAATCCAGATTAAGGATAACGGGTCGGGAATGACAGAAGATATCAGCAGACATCTATTTGAGCCATTTTTTACTACTAAACCTCTAGGGAAAGGCATCGGTATTGGGTTGTCAATTTCTCATCAGATTGTAGTGGAGAAACATGGTGGCAAGCTTAATTGTATTTCAGCCCCTAATCAGGGGGCAAAGTTTATTATTGATATTCCAATTAACCAGCAATTATTTGCTAGCAATTTCATTACGATGTCTGAAACAGCCTTGGGAATTTCTTAGTGGATTTTAGCTTACTTAAGGGGGCTTAAACAAATTTTAAGCCCAAATAAATCCAAACTCGCTTTATACACAGTAAGTACGTCCATGTTTTCTTCTAGCTAGTGCAGAAATCTATAAAATATAGCTATTCTCAAACCTGACACAGCATCAGTAAATGTGCCTAAATGTAGGAGACCGCCATCACAATCACTCAAGAGTGCAATCAGTATTTTTTTGAGACCGCATTAAATAGACATCTCCGAAAATTTTTAAACAATTGATGTGAAACGTTTGTGGTTGTGTGACAGCAGGTGTCAACAGCCATAAAGGGAACAAGCGATAAGACTTCAAAAATTAATCGGGTCTTCTGGGTTTGCGGTGATAAGAAAGACTAATTAGAAAAGCAAGCTAATAGTCGATCTCGAAAATTGTCAA
>NZ_JAUBTB010000150.1:0-10332 GCF_036704965.1 Microcoleus sp. F10-B2
AAGTTTCATCGGATACAGGTTTTTTATTTCTGGACGGATGAATCCGGGGGCTTGTATCCTGGATGCTTGATTGTCAGCAAGCAATCTCATACCATTTTAGATTTTAGATTTTAGATTTTAGATTTGGAATGAATTATGACATCAGAGTGGGGAGCTTGCTTGCAGTTGCATTCTTTTCTGAAACTGGGATAAAAACTGATAATTTTTAAGTTTTTACAGTAGTTCCTCTGGGAGCATCTCATATTTGTAAAAACACTTCTTCTGGCTCCTTCCTTCTTCCTCTTTCCTCCTGCCTCCTGCCTTAAAACTCCCATTTCTCGCTTAACTGCAAAAGTGAGATGCTTCCGTTCCTCTCACCTCGGAGTTGGTTGGTGCGTTCGCGTTGCAAAGGGAATTATATTCGCGATTAATTGAAGGTTCTAAGAGCGTATTTGGCATTAAATCCTCATGTTTAATCGGCAGGGCGATCGTAAATTCCGTCCCCGTTCCCACCTCCGACCAAAAGTTAATCGTCCCGCCGTGTTTCTTGACAATAATTTCGCGACCGATTGCCAATCCCAAACCAGTACCTACACCTCTCGGTTTAGTCGTAAAGAATGTTTCAAACATTTTTTCTTGACTTTCTGGCGCTATTCCCGTACCGTTATCGGAAATTCGCACTACCACTGAGTCGTCGTCTAAGTATTCTGTAGCGATCGCAATCCTGGGCAAAAAACTCGGTGCTTCCTGTTTGATTGACTCCGAAGCAGATTGTTTGTTCGCCTCTTCAAAACTTGTTTTCTCACTTTTTGCTTTCTCTTCCACAGCATCTAGTGCATTGTTCAAAATGTTCACAAATACCTGGTAAAGCAAACCCATATATCCTTCAATATTCGGAATGTTCCCGTAATTTCGCACCACTTCAACGCCCTGTTTGATTCGGCTGTTAAGAATCAGCAAACTGCTGTCTATGCAGGCGTGCAAATCCACGGGATGAGGGGTCGCATCGTCGAGGCGAGAAAAATCTTTCAAACTTAAGATAATAGCTTTGGCTCTTTCAGCCCCTACTTGCATCGAGTCTAATATTTTTATCAAATCTTCTTTAAGAAAATCGATGTCTATTTCTTCGCCTTTGGCGATAACGGCAGCAGGCGCGTTGGAGATTTCGGTTTCGTAAGTGTTGAGCAAATCTAAAATATCTTCAACATAATGTCTCGCCGGATCTATATTGGCATATATAAAATTGATTGGGTTGTTAACTTCGTGAGCAACACCGGCTAACATCCGCCCCAAAGTTGCCATTTTCTCATTTTGAAGTATGTGGCTTTCTTGTTGGGATTTCAATTCTTCTAGCAAGTGATTTACTTTCTGAATCAGTTGATTCAGCGAAGATGCCAATACTCCCACTTCATCGGTGCTGGTAACAGGTACTTGCAACTGAAAATTAGACTCTTGGGTCACTCGCTGAGCGATATTAGTTACAGCGGCGAGGGGTTTGGCGATCGCCCGACTGGTGAAGCCCGCCAGCAGTGCTGCAACGACGATCGACAGTGCCATGCTACCAAAAATTATTTGCACCCGCAGCGCCTGCGCTCGCAGCAGGGCCTCCCGCGCTGCATCTTCTTGCTCTTGGGCGCGATCGATAATTTCTGCTATATCATTGACCGCCCTATCTAGTTCCAACCCAGTTTTATCTCGATCTAAATTCGACAGCAACTTGCGTTTAACACTTTTTTGACCGGGGTTATTTGGCAAATTACTGATTTTTTGACTTACAATTTCTAGCTGGTTAATGTATTTAGACAGTAGCGAAGCGTAATTGGTTTTAAAATTTTGTAAACCTTCTACGTCTTCCATGTCTTTCTGACTTTCAATTTCAGATATTGACAACTTCAAACTGTAGGTATTGTTTTGTAGCTGTTGGTATTTGCGGTCAAATATTTCAGGCTGTTCGATCCAGTAAATCAGCCGCTCTTGACTGTTTTGCGTCCGCAGTAAAGCCACCTGCAACTTATTTAAAAGCCGACTTTCTCGATCGATGTGTACTTGATTGTTCGTTCTGCGATAGTAATGATTGCCCGCCAACATCCCGACAGTCGTTCCCCCAATCGCAACACAAAGAGCCAGTGCGTACCCGCGCCAGATTTTGTCGCTAATACTGAGGTTGCCAAAGGAACGGGCTATTTGAGCGAAATAATTAAGCTTTGGTGGCTGGCTGTCTTTAATGTTATGCTCGCAAGAGGTAGGGAGTGTTTGTGAAGGCTGATTCAGATGTTTGAGCTGCATAGATGCTAACCTGTGAATAATTCACGCACTGACAATTCAGTCTAACTTAACTCGCGACTGATTTGAGAGTACCGCACGGATACTTAATTTGATAACTTTTGTGAATTAGGACGCTTGACACTATACCCTAAGAAACCGGGTTTCTCGTTTCCGCTTTCGGAGCTTCCAAGACGCATTTACGTTAAGAAACCGGGTTCCTGGGTACTTAATCGGATATTTATTTTTTATAAAAAAGTATTGCTCGAATCGCGATCGAATAAATTACCGAATAAATAAGTAGGTAGGTGCAAATAAACCAGCCTGCGGTTCGGGCGGGCGATTCCCTGCGGGATAGCTACGCTTCACGGCTGTAACTTAGTTATCGCGCCAGCTACAATGGCAGACTCAGGCGCGATCGCACTTGTCCGTCCCGCTGGCGCTCAAACCCCGCAAATCTCGCCCACTCCCCGGACAAGCAGAATCGGGATTTGCGGGATCGCGCAGTACGATCCTCTTCGTTGGCGCAGCCCCCGTAGGGGCGGGCTTTCCTTCGGATCGCAACGCTTTCGCTAACGGGCGCTTCGCCATTTGAGATTTGAGATTTGAGATTTGAGATTTGCAATGACTGATGACTATCGGCGTAATGTAAAAATCAAAGCATAACCCTTTTATTTGCCACTCCCCTCATGCCTTTGCCGCGCCTGTTAACCTTAATTGCTGCTTTTTGCCTCGCCCTGGGGCTGATTATTGGGCTGGTGAGTTCCTTAACAGGGCTTTACAGTCAAGTTGCGTGGTCTGCTTCTCCGCTGCTGGCTAATTTGCTGATTTTCCTGATAATTGTACTTTTGGGAACCCTAATTTTTGCGCTGGTTTACTATTTTAGGCTGCTGCAACGCCCTCAGAAAGTTAAGGGAAAACGGGCGATTAATCCGAAGGTTCCTGTTGTGAAAAGTGAAGCAGCTTCGGAAAATCTCAAAGCAATCAGGCAGCAAGTCGATCGCATTCAAGATGAAGTAGCGCGGCAAGCTTTGCTGTTGAGAGCTCGCGAAATTGAAGCTAGCATGGCTCGCGGCAGCGTTCGAGTAGTTGTTTTCGGCACCGGTTCTGCGGGCAAAACTTCCGCAGTGAATGCGCTGGTGGGGCGGATGGCGGGACAGGTGGGCGCGCCGATGGGAACTACCGAAGTTGGCGAAACTTACACTCTGAAATTGAAAGGAATCGATCGAGAATTAGCAATTACTGATACCCCAGGTATCTTGGAAGCGGGAGTTGCGGGAACTTACAGAGAGGAATTGGCGAGGCAGTTGGCGGCGAGGGCTGATTTGATCTTATTTGTTTTGGACGGCGATTTGCGAAAATCCGAGTACGAACCGCTGCGGACTTTAGCGGAAATTGGCAAAAGGTCGATCGTGGTTTTTAATAAAGTTGACCTTTATCCCGACACCGACAGAGATGAAATTGTCACTAGGCTGCAGCAGCGAGTCAAAGGTTTCGTATCAGCAATGGATGTAGTCGCCATTAGCGCCAATCCGCAAAAAGTTGTACTAGAAGACGGCACAATTTTTCAGCCAGACCCGGATATTATGCCATTAATTCGGCGCGTCGCTGCGATTTTGCGAGCCGAAGGCGAAGACTTAATTGCGGATAATATTTTGCTGCAATCTCAGCACTTGGGAGACCAAGCGCGCAAGTTAATTGACGCTCAAAGGAGGCGGCAAGCTGATAAAGTAGTAGAGCGATTTCAGTGGATCGGAGCCGGAGTAATTGCTGTAACGCCTTTGCCAGTTGTGGATTTGTTAGCGACAGCAGCAGTTAACGCTCAAATGGTAGTAGAAATTGCCAAGATTTACGGCTGCGAATTAAATATCGATCGCGCGAAAGAATTGGCCTTGTCTCTTGCAAAAACCCTAGCAAGTTTGGGCATAGTTGAAGGCGTAATTCAAGTAGTGTCAAGGGCGTTGCAGTTAAGCGTAGCGGGGTTTGTACTTGGCAAAGCAATTCAAGCAGTCAGCGCCGCTTATTTAACTAGAATTGCCGGTAAAAGTTTTATTGAATATTTCCGCCACGACCAAGATTGGGGCGACGGCGGCATCGCCGAAGTCGTGCAAAGGCAGTTTCAGTTAAATCGGAAAGACGAGTTTGTCAAAGCATTTGTCAAAGATGCGATCGCCCGCGTTGTCGAACCTCTGAACATTTATCAGCAGGAATCGGAACCGGAATTAGAAATGTCAGCCGAATTGGAATCAGAAATAGAACCAGAACCTTTGTATCAGCGGCCGCAATACGACGATTGGGAAACTTACAGCAACAAACGAAAGGATGAGTGGTAATTAGTAATATCAAATCCGGCTTAAATATCCCCCCGATCTCAAATTCGGTAGCATCGGAATTAATATTACCCACAGCGGTAGGCGCGAAGCCGAAGTGTCGAACCATCAGGACACGGCAGTGCCGTGTCCCTACAATTAATTGCGGTAGGGAAACGGCACTGCCGTGTCCTCTATATCATGTCTCTCGTGCAACCGGAAACGATATGAACTAATTTCGCCCCAGCAACAAATAAACCATCATTTCTCCTTTACCTTTAATCTCAACAGCACCGCGCATTTTAAACAAAAATTTATCTTTTAAACGATTGTAAACCGCAGGAGTCACCTGAATTTCTCCCGGAATACCGTTTGATTCCATCCGCTGAGCAACATTTACTGTATCTCCCCACAAATCGTAACTAAATTTAGTCAAGCCAATGACTCCCGCCACTACCCCACCAATATTTATCCCAATGCGGAGACTAAAGTTGTGATTGTTTTTGAAATTGAAGCTAGCGACAGCAGCTTGCATATCCAGTGCCATTTGGGCGATCGCAAAAGCGTGATTTTCCTGCGGTTCGGGCAAACCGCCGACTACCATATAAGCGTCACCCATAGTTTTGATTTTCTCCAAACCGTGCCGCAACGACAACTCGTCAAATTGACTAAAAATTTGATTCAGAACTTTCACCGTTTCTGCGGCACTTTTTTGAGAGGCAAAACTCGTAAATCCTACCAAATCTGCGAATAAAACGCTGACATCCGAAAAGCTGTCAGCAATTATGCTTTGTCCCTCCTGCAAGCGATCTGCAATGGCTTTCGGCAAAATATTTAATAGCAGTTCTTCAATTTCTTCTTTCTGCAATTTGGTTGTTTCCAACAGCAACCGCGTTTCAATTTCTGCCTGTTCGCGATAGGCGATTTCCCGGCGATACATCTTATTTTTATCCCTGAGTTGCAACTCTAGTTCCCGCAGCCGCAATTGATTTTCAACCCTAGCTACCACCTCTACGGCTTCAAAAGGTTTAGTAATGTAGTCTACCCCGCCAGCATTAAAGGCTTTCAGCTTATGAGAAACTTCTACCAAAGCACTCAAAAAAATAATGGGAATGCCCCGAGTGCGATCGCTCGCTTTCAAGAGATTGCAAACTTCATAACCATCGAGACCGGGCATCATAATATCCAGCAAAATCAAGTCAGGCTGAGTCAAATCCACAGAATCGATCGCCAGTTTGCCGTTATGTGCAAGTCGTACTTCATAGCCTTTCTTCGATAAGATCCGCTCCAGTAACGATAAATTGTTAAGATTGTCGTCAACAATTAAAATACTGCCCCTAAATTTGTGAGAATATTGTTGATTCATCGGCTTGCTACGGGCTTAGTTCAACTTGAGATTTGTTTAAATTTAGAAATTACGCACGGGTGCGTCGAAACCGATTTTTTTCACGAAAAGATGCGTTGCAGCAGGCAAACAAGAGTAAAAAAGACAGGCTATTGAGGACCTGATTGCGTCCTGAACTCAAATTTATACTAATTTGTCAAAATAACGAAAGCTTTGGCTAAAACTTCCTATGGCTGGTAAAGTTGGTCAGCCTCCGCCTCGATTGATTGAGTGGCAAATTGATTCACTGCTTGCTGCGGGTTTTGAAACCAAAAATATCCCAACAGTAGCACCGCTGCTGCAATTAGCACTACAAAAGAGACTGCCGGGACACTTTGTAGGGGTAATTTTCTCGAGATTGTGACAATAGCTGGATTCAAAAGTACGATCGACATCGCGGGCAGTTGAGAAATGGGCGTGATTTTTTAATCAGATACTCTCTCAGTCTCAGATGCCGCATTATATTAAGAAATATGACAATAATTTTACACATTAGGGAGAGTCCGGGGGATCGACTCAAACTATCGGCTCGAGCGATCGGATCGAACACAACTTTGATAAGATGTAAGGTTCACAACAAAATTTGCTATTGTCCGTCGGGGTAAAAACAATGAGCGATCGACCAATTATTCTCGGTATTGTCGGAGACAGCGCAGCGGGCAAAACCACCCTGACGCGGGGAATTGCCCAAGTATTGGGGCCAGAAAATGTCACTGTGATTTGCACTGACGACTATCACCGCTACGATAGAAAGCAGCGGGCCGAAATCGGGATCACAGCACTGCATCCCGACTGCAATTACCTCGACATCATGCAGCAGCACCTCAGCCTGCTGCGCACCGGACAAGCAATTCTCAAACCCATCTACAACCACACCACAGGTACATTCGACCCGCCGGAATACATCAAGCCCAGCAAATTTGTCATAGTTGAAGGTTTGCTGGGTTACGCAACCCGAACAATCCGCGATTCTTACGACGTAAAAGTGTATCTCGCTCCCCCAGAAGAGTTGCGAACTCAGTGGAAAGTTAAGCGCGATATCATGAAGCGCGGTTATACGGAAGAACAGGTGCTTGCAGAAATAAAAAAACGGGAACCGGACTCTGAAGACTTCATTCGTCCTCAGCGCAAATCGGCCGACGTTGTAGTTAGTTTTTACCCGCCAGAAGCGGAAAATGAATCCAATTTGAGCGTCCGTTTAGTGCTCAGACCGACAATTCCTCACCCTGATTTTACTGAAATTTTAGGTCGAGGCAGCGAGAGTTTTAAACCTGCAATTCGCTTGGAACTCGATCGGGATATGGGCAAACCTGTTGACGTTTTGGAAGTAGACTCCCACGCTACCAGCGATCAAGTAAACGAACTGGAAATGATCTTGTGCAGCGAGTTGCCACACCTGCGGGGATTTTGCACCGCCCAAGGCAACCCGGAAATTGGCAAACTGATCGGCACAACTGGCGAAGTTTTGCAAAGTTACCCGCTAGCTTTGACGCAGTTGCTGGTTGCATATCACATGATGAAAGCAATTCACGTGTATTAATTGAGTGAGAAAACTCGGCGGTTTCAACCGCCCAACAGTCAAACTTTCGTCGGTGGCTCGACTGAGCTTCCCGGAACGTCCTGGGCGGATTAAATAGTGGTAAGGTGCGCAATGCGCACCCTACAAATAGCAGCATTTCGCCCGGAGTTTTACGTACATAATTTACGGGCGAAATTGCGGAATTTAAATTATATTATTTGTGTCACAATTGAGGATAAATCCTCAGTGCTGGTAAAGTCAGATTAGCATTAGCCAATTGCTGAATCGGCTGCGAAACCGGCAAATGACTTTGAGGTGCGGGCAGCATTTCGCCTCGGAAGTCGAGGATGGTGACGAGCAGCAGGTAGGCAACTGCTAAAATTATAGAAATCACCCCAGTGATAATAGCAATAATTTTTGAACGATCCATATTCAGAAATATTTAAGTGCAGCTAATATTAGTTTAACATTAAAAAGAACAATTATTACTGAACTTATGCCATAGAATATAATCAGGTGCTACTTATTTCGCTTACGAAAATGGAACCTCTTATAGATGCGCCAATTCCCACCGAGATGCCCGGAGCTACCCCAGTGGTGGAAACATTTAATCTGGGGAAGTTCTACCGTACCGGCTTTTGGATGAATGAAAAAGTTGAATCGCTCAAAAATTGCACTCTGACTGTCTCTGAGGGGGAAACTTTTGGGTTGTTAGGGCAAAATGGAGCGGGGAAAACTACGCTGCTGAAAACTTTGCTGGGTATAGTGCGCCCCACTTCTGGGCGGGCGCTGCTGTTGGGGAGGCCTTTGGGCGATCGCACCGTGAAGCAGCGAGTCGGCTATTTGCCAGAAAATCCCTATTTTTACGATTATCTCACCGGCTGGGAATTCTTGCAATTTGCGGCGGGGTTATTTCAAATTCCCCCCTCGATTCAGCGGCAGCGAATTCCGAATTTGCTAGACTTAGTTGGGCTATCTCAATCGGCGGCAATTAAAAAACAGTTGCGCCAGTATTCTAAGGGAATGCTGCAACGGATCGGCATGGCTCAAGCTTTGATTAACAATCCAGATGTGGTATTTTTAGATGAGCCGATGTCTGGTTTAGATCCGATGGGACGCTATCAGATGCGGGAGATAATTTTATCGCTGAAAAATCAAGGAAAAACAATTTTTTTTAATTCGCATATATTGTCTGATGTGGAGAAGATTTGCGATCGAGTGGCAATTTTAGCGAAGGGTGAGTTAATCTGCATTGGTGCGATCGACGAACTTTTGGGTAATACTGAAACTTACCGGGTTGAAGGTAGGGGCGGCCACTTGAATATCCTGAAAAAATGGATACCGGATATGGAAGTTGATAATGATTTGTGGTACGGTCATTTGCAGGGCGATCCGAAGGAGTTTCTTTCTAGTCTGAGCGGTACGGGAGGGCAGCTAATTGGGATGAATTTGGCTAAGCCTAGTTTGGAAGAGTTTTTTATGCAGCAACTGCAAGAAAGAGGGATTTATTCTAGTGGTTGAAGTATCTTAAAAGAGGTAGATTGGGATTGATGGTGGCGCGGGGGCGGGTTTATGAGATTGTGGCTTTTTGGCAATTATTGTCGGTGAACCCGCCCCTACAGAGTTATTGAAAATGGTGCAATATATCAGTTTAATCTCACATTCTGCGCCATTTTCATACATCCTGTAGGGGCGGGTTCACCAACAAATTTAACGGTGCAGACAGGTTAAATAAACCCGCCCTCCAGGTTTTTATAGTTATTTTGAAAGAGGTAGATTGGGATTGATGGTGGCGCGGGGGCGGGTTTATGAGATTGTGGGTTTTTGGCAATTATTGTCGGTGAACCCGCCCCTACAAAGTTATGTTTTTTACTTCTGTTAACAATGGCAACTGTAGATTTCCACACACCAACTCTGCACAATTCCACTGCCGCAGATACTCACAAACTTCAGAAATAATGGCATTTGCTGCATCTAAATCTCCTGCTTGAGAAGCATGATAGTGCGCTCTGATTAGCGGCTTAATATCCTCGATATCTTGCCATTCTGATTTTGGTTTGAGGGGAATGCTGATATAATAGTGATAGGCTTGGCTGTGGGCGGTACGGAGATTTTCAGCGTTTTGACTTAGCAGGTACTCGCCCTTTTCTCGCACTAGCGGATGCAACTGATAGGATTTGAGGTGGCGATCGTAATATAGCAATTGTCGTCGCTTGAGGGCCTGAATAATATTTTCTTGGAGTTCATACTTGCTAACTTCTGGCATTTGAGCGGTAATCCCTGCAAAAGATAGCGGATATTTTGAGGTTTGATAGACAGAAATTCGGCTGAGACAAGTTTGCTCGCAGTCGCTGATACGTGCTATCATTCTATCAATTAATCTCTCAATATCTCGAATCAGCAACCAGTCTCTCTGGTGCAGAAAAAGCCCGACATTTCCTTGAAATTCGGTATCGTCTCGAATCAAGGCTGCGACGAGTTGTAACGCTTTGGGATGTCCTGAATAGCGATCGCCCATTTCCGCTAATTCCTCTGCATTCGCAGTCAGATTAAAAGATTGCAATAGGGCAACTGCGGCATCTCGATCCAATCCGTTTAGCTGGATTTCGCGGGTGACAGTTGGCGGCAATTCGGCTAAGCTTTCGCGACTGGTGAAAATAATTTTGCTTTGATGTTCTGTTTCTAAAAGTTGTTTGAATAACCAAGCATATTCTGCACAATCTTCGGCGAAATAACCAGCGGCTTTGGCTTCTCCTGTTTTCAAAAGTGTGTCGGCGCGATCGAAAACGAGCAAGCAAGGTTTAAGCTGATACGCAGCTAGATTGTATAATATAAATATAAAATAAGCGCTCATTAGTTAGAATGTATGCCAGCCAAAA
>NZ_JAUBTB010000151.1:0-9835 GCF_036704965.1 Microcoleus sp. F10-B2
TTCTATCATGTAGCGCAGGGCGAAAAATTTTGGCTCATATCATACTTTTAACCATTTACAAAACCGGGATGCTCCCAAAACTACTTTGCCATAATCGATAATCTGCCACGTATATTTCTATTTTGGCGCAAATTTCTAATCAGTAGTGTAGTGTATATGCGTTCACTCTCACCTCCACGACACAACTCTAAAAGAGAGCAAAGTTAAAATAGATTTATGTGTTCTGTTTTAATGGTATAATTATATTAATAGCTTAATATTTTAATTGAAAAAATAAGGACATTTAACATAACCTGGTAAACATCAAAAACACATTCTGCCTCTTGAACAATTCCCTAGAGTTAAAATTATTATTCATAACATGAGATAATGGTAGCAGGCAAACAACTCAAAAGGCTATTTCAAGCCTTCAAAGAGCGTGATGACAATGCTTTTTACAGAGCAGCAGAAGCTTTGATTGCAGATGAACTCATCGCTAATCATCATGCTCTTGCTCAGGAGCTACAGCAAGCGTTAGGCAGGCAACCGATGAAACAGATGACACAAAATGGATTGAGGTTACTCCCTAAAGATCGTCGCAGTGGCGATGATTTGGTTATATTAGAAGAAAGCTCCGTAGATTCGACTCAAGTGGTTTTAAATCAGGAAACCCAGGGGAAAATCGAGAGAGTTTTAGATGAGCACCGTAAACGCCAACAATTAAGTAAGTATGGATACTTGCCTAAGACCAAGCTACTCTTTTGGGGTCTACCTGGATGTGGTAAGACTTTTACTGCTAAGTATTTGGCTCATGAACTTGGCCTTCCCGTAGGCATTGTGAGGCTAAATGCAGTTATTTCTAGTTTTTTAGGAGATACCGCTTCTCATCTCCAGCGGGTTTTCAATTTGGCTAATACAACTCCAATGGTACTTCTTTTAGATGAAGTCGATGCAGTGGGAAAAAATAGAGATGACCCCAACGACGTTGGAGAACTTAAACGAGTGGTCAACAGTTTACTACAAGCAATGGATACTTTTGATTCATCTAAAAGTATTATTATTGCTGCTAGTAATCATCAGTATTTACTTGATCCCGCTTTATGGAGACGTTTTGATGCTCTGATTGAGTTTTCTTTACCGGGTAAAACAGAACGAGAAATTTATCTTCAACGCCTTTTAAATGGAGTTAAATTTGATGGCTCACTAGAATATATAGCGAAAAATATGAGTTCACTTTCTTATGCAGATATTCAGCGCATTACTGTTGAAGCTATTAAAACGATGATTCTCGAAGGGAGAGAAAATCTACAAACCCAGGATATTTCTGAGCAACTTAAAGCTTTTAAAAAAGCTACATCTGAAGCGCAAACTAAAAATAGGAATACTTTATAATGAATCAAGATTTTCCTCTCTTTTCACTAACTCAACCGCAAACTGCTCCACGTCGTTCAGCAAAACCTCCTTTTGTTCCCCTTCCCCCATAAAAAATTGAGCAGCGACAAGAGAAAGCTAACAATTTAAGACGACAAGTTCAAGCAATTTCTCGAAAATTGCAAGAAATGTCTCCCGATGAAAGAAAAACAGTATTAATTAAGCTAGAACATGAAAAAAAGATTTCTCTAAGTGGCACAGATTTAAAGCCAATTTCCGAATCTAATCATTTTACCCTTGCCGTTCCTCGCACTGAAAAATTAGATAACCTAGAAAGAAAAATTGAAGTTTTTGGAGAAGGTAAATTAAAAAACGGTCAACCAGAAAACCCATCTTTAGCCTATCTTAATACTATTAAAGAAGCTTCACATAAGGATCGTCTTTGTCAAATATTTTTTGAACAATATGACGAATTAATTCGGCAAGATTTAATGATTTGTGAAATTGAAATGATGTCTTTACAACAAGGACACAAACAACAGAGCCAAGAATTATTAAAAATACGAGAGGAGATAAGCAACTTATTTGAGAATGGGATTAAAGGTCATTTATTTGAGCATGAAGAAATAAAAGGAACTTGTCGTGCTGTAATTCGATGTCCGGGTAAGGTTTTTCAAGAATTAGTAGAAGGTCAAAAATGGCAGACTAAAATAGTGTATTTTGATGCTCGTCCAGAATTTGAAACATTTGATCAAACGCTTAAAAATTTCCAAGTTCAAAATTTAGGAGAATTTATAAGCCCTCCTCAAGATGCTCCAATGGTCTGCATTGTAGATTCAGGAGTAACGATTGGAAATCCTTTTCTAAAACCTGTTTTTAGAGAAGATTTGATTCGCTCTTATCTCAAAGCTGAATCTGATAAAGATAATCCTTATGATGAATGTGGACATGGTTCTGGTGTTGCTTCTTTAGTTTCTTACTATGCCTTGAATTTATACCCAAATGCCGAAAACAAAGGAAAAGTTTGGATTGCTAGTGCTAGACTTTTAAATAAAGATAATGAAATTGAAGATGAGAGATTATTTTCCATGATTTTAAAGGAGATTGTACAGGATTTTAATCTATTAAACATTAAAATTTTCAATCTTTCTGTTCAATTTACAAATCGAAAATGGTATGAAGAAGCTAAGCGAACCGTTCCTCGTCGTTCTTGGATAGCTCGAACAATTGATAAACTTTCAAGAGAATATGATGTTATTTTTGTTACAATTACAGGCAATATATCAAATAGGGATGTTAAACACTATCACGAAGATGGATCACCTTATCCTAAATATTTTAGAGAGGATGAATCCTCTATTTATGATCCGGGTCAAGCAGCACTAGCTATTACAGTAGGTTCTATTGCTCCTAGCACTCAAGCAGTAGGTAAAGTAGCAACAGCGATGGCAATTGCCAAACAAGAACAACCCTCTCCTTTTACTCGTTGTGGTCCAGGAATTAACCGCGAAATTAAACCTGAGCTAGTCGAATATGGCGGTAATTTGTTAGTAGAGGAAAATGGCTCAGTACGAGAAAATCCAGGAATGAATATAGTGATGGCAAGTCATCAACTTACACCTGCAATTGCTCATAAGTCGGGAACGAGCTTTGCTGCTCCCCGTGTTGCTCACAAAATGGCGCGTATTCTTTATGATATGCAGTCTTTGGGCTTTGATAATATTTCTGCCTCTTTACTGAAAGCATTGACTGTTAATTCTGCTCTTTATCCACCCTATTATGGAAATTTTGATAATTTTAAACAAGCAATGGATGAGGTAGACCCTAAGCATTGGTTAAATGTTGTTGGTTATGGAGTACCAGATGATATCAGAGCAACAGAGTGTGATCCTTATACAGCAATTCTCTTGTTTGAAGGTGAGATTGAACCCAATACAGTTGCTTATTTTAATATTCCTGTTCCTGAGTGTTTAGCAGACGCAGAAACCGGAATAAAGCGGTTAACTGTAACAGTAGTTTATGCACCTCAAGTTCAGAGATGGGGACTAGAATCCTATTTAGGGACAACGTTAAAGTGGCGAATGTTTCGGGGAGACGTAGACCAGGAAGATATTATCAAATCTATGTCTGTTGAAGGAGATGAAGACGATGAAGAAACAGCAGAAAATATGAAAGAATTAAAATTTTTTCCAAGTATGACACTGCGTTCTAGAGGAACAGTTCAACATGGAGTGTGCGAGTGGAAACAACATAAGTCAGAATATAGCCAAAATTGCTACACATTAGCTATAGCTGCTTATGAAAAATGGAAGGATAAACTTGTAACTGTACCTTATGCAGTCGTTGTACGCCTCGAAGACACGACACAAACGGCTCAAGTCTATGCTGAAGTGCAGAATATCATAACGCAACTTGAAATTCAGACAAGAACTAGAGTATAAAAATGCGCTTGTCGCTCGATTGTATGTCACGTATACCAAGAGTTTCTAATGTAATACTTTAAATTGATGTAATTGAAACGGAAATTGCGGGGGATCTACGGGCCACAGTTAACTTTTGCTGCTTCCGGCGCCCCTCTAATACTACAAGCCACATTCGATCTCCAATTTTCTAGGGACTTATGCCCATTACCATTAGGTTCAACCATATATATTTTTGTAAGTATTTCAAGCTGTTAATTTTTGCTGTAGTTGCTGATGTATCCGATCTAAACACACCAGAATCACAGGCTGACCAGATTTTAAGGAAGCGATCGCACTCTCCAAATCAAACTCTACCAGTTGGAGCGATCGCTTTTTTGAATTCCAGCACAACATAAACCGCCCTAGCGAAACCGAATTTGTAAATTCCGGTTCCTTCCCCTTCAGCCGTTGCCGCATCATCGCCGCCACCTCAAAACTCAACCCTACAGACAGACAAAGGTCAAACGCCACCAAATCCTCGACTTGATGGCAGGCAAAAACAAGCTCTAATCAACGAATTACTGAGACAACCCTGTAAAAATATTCAAAACATAGAGTCAAGCATTTCGGTAACGGCTTGTTGGTGGCGGCCCCGGTTGTTTCGTCTCAAAGCATTACCCCAGAGCAGCCGAAGCAAAGCATAATCACGCTTACCAGACAAATTTGTGCGATCGCGCTGTATGACGGTCAGCGAAGGAACGGGCTAATTTTGTCCAGTCCCGTCTTGAACCAAGTAGCGGATTAGAGCATGAATTGCCCGCTGTGCCGTTAGCGAGAGAGCAACTGTCACAAGCCTAATGCGACGCGGCCCAAGAAATTCCCGATTGGTGACGAGCAATTTTAGATTTTAGATTTTAGATTTTAGATTTGGGATGCAAGGATTAAAGTCACGCATCCCAAATGGAATGCCTAGAGCTTTCTTTCCCAAGGCAGAAGCCTTAACCCCTGGATTTGTTAAAATCGTTGGTCATGTGGAGCAGGTGCATCTACAAAACCGGCTCAAAGGAGAATTGTTGACAATGTGGCTTAAATTTGGTGTTGCTCTCAGTGGAGAACTGACGAGCATTGATGGAGTTGTGCGCGGAAAAACTAACCTCGCTTGTCTCTACTGCGGTGGCGGATTGACAGCAAAAAAGGGTTCGGTGAAAGAACATCACTTCGCCCACACCGAGGACACTTGCAAACCCGTGTCGCAGCGGATTAAAACCAAAGCATTTCCCTCGCTGCCCCTCTACGATAATTTCACCATCCAGCTTAAGGGTGAGGAATTGGAACAGTTGAAGGTGCTGTGGAAGTGCGATTCGTTGATTAGTGAATCTCGGTAATCAATCCGTAAATAACTAATGAGCGTGAAACTTGACCCCTAGGTTGAGCACTGAACTCTCAGATTGATGAAGGTGCAAGTCCTTCCCGCAAGATTCATGCGTGACTCCTTATCTGCTCACACCGACCAAGCTCAATTCTTGGAGAGTGAAGCTGGGAACAGGGCACAATCAGACGGCTGTTATGGGCTGACACTGGTGCTAACAGGGAGTTCCTACGGTGAAACCGAGCCTAAAAAAGTAACTTACACCTAGGCAGGGCATAACTTAAAAAACCCTGACCTCATCAGAGCTAAAGCCCGACGCATCATTTCCACAATAGCGTCCAGAATCTTGGGTTTCTGATAGTTAAATTGGCTACACCTAACGGAACAATCAATCATCTGAGGGAACGAATAAAAACGACTTGAGAGTCATGGATACGTCGATTTCCATGTAGGTAAGATGAGATACGGAACTCTCTCAAGACGGGTAGGATGCGAAGTAATTTTCGCAAGGTATTCAGAAAACACTCAACAGAGCAGAGCATGATTAGACACAGTAGTAATACCAGTGAATCTTGGAAGAATCTACCGTGGAAGAAGTTCCGCAAAGATTTATTTCGCCTACAAAAGAGAGTGTTCAAAGCGGTTCAAGCAGGAAACAAGCGGAAAGCGCAGTCTCTGCAAAGACTTATTCTGAAATCCAAAGCTGCTAGATTCCTAGCAATTCGACAAGTAACACAGCTAAACGCTGGCAAGAAAACAGCAGGTGTTGACGGTGTAAAATCTCTCGGCTTTACAGGACGTTTCTACCTAGAAACAATACTTAAAGAGTCGGCAGGTAATTGGCATCATCAAGGACTACGGGAAATCCCAATCCCAAAAAAGGACGGGACAACCAGAATGCTAAAAATCCCAACTATCGCGGATAGAGCTTGGCAATGCCTCGCTAAATACGCTTTAGAACCAGCACACGAAGCAACATTCCATGCTTACAGCTACGGGTTCAGAGCCGGACGCTCCGCGCACGATGCACAGAAAATCCTGTTCAACAATCTAAGAAGCTACTGTAATGGAATGGAAAAACGAGTGATCGAACTCGACATAGAAAAATGCTTCGACAGGATTAGTCACACCACCATAATGGACAACTTAATTGCGCCCAAAGGTATCAAGCTCGGAATCTTCCGATGCCTAAAAGCTGGGGTCAACCCCGATTTCCCGGAACAAGGAACTCCTCAAGGTGGGGTGGTGAGTCCCCTATTAGCCAACATCGCTCTTAACGGGATTGAAAGTATTCACAGATACCATAAGGATGGATTTAGAATAACTGGCAAAACCCCAGCGTCAAACATTGTCGAAACATCAATCCGTTATGCGGATGATATGGTGATAATGCTTAGACCTCAAGACGATGCAGTCAAAATACTTGCCGAAATTGATAATTTTTTAGCAGCAAGAGGAATGATGGTAAGTGCTAAGAAGACCAAGATTACCGCTACGACAGATGGATTCGACTTTCTCGGCTGGCACTTCAAAGTGTTAAGCGACGGAAGATTTAAAAGCTACCCCTCAGTGGATAATTTTAAAAAGTTCCGTTTGAAGGTAAAGAACATCGTTAATTGCTCGAATTATGGTTCTAAGGTAAAAGCCGAAAAGCTAGCACCAATAGTTAGAGGATGGAGAAATTACCATAGGTTCTGTGATATGTCAGGAGCAAGGTTTTCACTTTGGTTCTTAAATCACAGAACATACACGGTATTTAACAAGGAATCCAAAAATACCAGAGAATCAAGCGTTAAGCTTGTTAAGAAGGCATTTCCAACAGTTCCTTACTCCGAAAACAAACACATCAACGTCAAAGGGGATAAATCGCCCTACGATGGAGATTTAACCTACTGGAGCGAACGCAATAGTAAGTTATACGATGATTTGACCTCTAAAGCCCTTAAAAAGCAAAGCCATTCATGCGGTCACTGTGGAATGAAGTTTATGAGCGATGAGCGAGTAAATCTGCATCACATCGACGAGAATCATGATAACTGGAAACCTAAAAATCTTCTAGCAATGCACGAATCCTGTCATGACTATTCACACATGAGCAAAAGGGTCACTCCCTAAGAATATCGGGAGCTGGATGCACGGAAACGGGCACGTCCAGTTCTAACTGAGAGGTGCTGGGGATAATACCCCACATCGACTCAAACAGAGTACGGGGCCCAAAAGCGATCGATTCCCAAAGACTTGGTGAGCTTTCGGTGGCAGTTGAAAGGATTGCTAGAGTCAGAGGGCGATCGCACTTATCACTTTACCGACTTGGGTAAAATCCCAGTGGGTGCTCTTCCCCTGGCGCTGTTCAACTCAGTCCAAGAACCGCTGCTGCTGTCGGAGTTAGTTAAGTTGGAAGGCTCTGTAGAAATTGCTTTATCTGCGGGTTTATCTTGTTTGGAAGAACGATTGGCTGACTTGAAGATTTATCGAGCACAGCTTCTTCGGATTCTGGTCAACTCGCTCTATTTCCTTGAAGTTAAAGCGGATGGCAACATTTTCTACAAAATTGGCATTACCACTAGATCGATCGAGGAGAGAATCGCCGAAGTGCAGCGAGATGTGAGGGCGCATTACTCGGATGTGGTTGTTAATTTGCTGGGACTATGGGAACATCGGGGGAATGTGGAGCTGTACTTCAAACATCGGTACAAAGCGTTTAATTATCACATTGGCAAACTGACGGAGTATTTTGTGTTTCCGAATGTCAAGGCTATTTTGAATGATTTGTATGAAATGGAACCCAAACTGCTGAGTGAGATTGAGGTGGATGTTCTCAGACAAATTCAAGAGCAATCAGATTCCGCTGCCAATTAATCGATCTACAGCATTCGCACGGGCTTTGCAAACCTATCCCATTAATTGAGTTAAGGGATACGAGCAGAGTGTCCCACCAAATCCATAAAATCTATCCTTGCTCGCTCGAAGCGATGGGGGCATAATGTAGGGTCAGACTCCTCGTTCTACCCCGCTCACTTTCAAGTAAATTTAGAATAATCAGGGGAACAAATTCAATGACAAAAAAAGCAAAAAAGCTCTGGCTTTCTTCTTCTCCCAAACAGTCTAAACCTACAGTGCCTGATACTGAGAAACAATTAATCGAACAAAAATGTAATGAGTTAATTGAAACAGAATTTAAGCCCAAATATATCGAGTCTCCACCCACCGACCGTGATTTCAACTATCGAACGGATATCTTTGGCAAGTGGTATCGCAACTATTTTTACTTTTGCTCAACGTATAATTGTCCAAGTCCGAGGGCGATTTCCCCGTCTTTTGAGTCTCGCTCCGCCCGCCTAGAATATGTTGGACCAGATTGTTTTAATGTCGCCTACATGAGACATACGGGGCAATGGTGGGAAATTCTGCATGGTTTGTCTTTAGAAGAATGTTTATCGGAAATTAGAAACAATCCCCTGTTACATCCTTAGATGTCGGCTCAATAACCCACTGAAAATGATGAAAGAAGACACCATCGAAATTGTTGGTTTTCACGCACATATTTACTTCGACACCGATAGCCGCGATACTGCTGCGCGCGTGCGCGAAGGATTGGCTCAGTTTGAGGTGCAGCTAGGGCGTTGGCATGACAAACCCATTGGGCCCCACCCCCAAGCGATGTATCAAGTTGCCTTTTTACCGGAACAGTTTGGCAAAGTCGTTCCCTGGTTGATGCTCCACCGCGAGGGGTTAGATATTCTCGTCCATCCCGAAACAGGGGATGATGTGGCAGACCATACTCTACATTCTTTGTGGCTGGGAGAAAAACTGGAGCTGAATGTCGAAGTCCTGCGACCTAGGACAGCCAACACCAGTGGGTGAGATCCGTGAGCGGGTTCGCTCGGCAAGCTCATCATGGCGTTACCACAGCCTTTTCGGTTTCTAGGAATAGCTTTGTACGGTTTTCTTCAATGCGAAGTATCCCGATTGTTTCGCACTTATTCGGGCAAATACGACCAACAGAGTAGGGTTCTCCTGACTGTTGTTTCTGCTTATAAAACGGCATCATAATAACTGTAAGCAATGAGCTTCAACCCAAACAAACTTATAAAGCATTACCAATCTTTGAGGTGACAGATTATGTTGATGCGCTACTGGCAACCATTCACAGAAATTGAAACCATCCGCGAGCAACTCGATAAAGTATTTGACCAACGGACAGCAACGAGAGATAACTCAGAAGCCGTTTGGATGCCAGCTTTAGAATTTGTTGATGCTGGGGACAACTTCGTATTAAAAGCGCAACTGCCTGGAATTGACCCCAAAGACATTGACGTTCAAGTCACTCGCGAAGCAATTTCTATCTCTGGCGAACGTCGCTACGAAAACACAGACGAAAAATCTGGCTACGTCCGCTCAGAATTCCGCTACGGGAAATTCCACCGGGTGCTTCCCTTGCCCGCACACATTCAAAACGACTCTGTGCAAGCTGAATACAAAGATGGCATTCTAACGCTAACACTGCCCAAAGTGACTGAAGCTCGCAATAAAGTCGTCAAGATTAACTTAGCCGAAATTGCTGGAACTCCAGCGACTCCCGCTTTGGAACAGGCTAACCAATAACGATCTGCTGTGCTTAATTGAGTGAGGCAAATTTGGTTCTTCTGGGTTGGCGGTGAAAACTGTATAATAGAGGAACTTTACGCTAGAGGATAAGCTCATGGATTTTCAT
>NZ_JAUBTB010000152.1:0-9826 GCF_036704965.1 Microcoleus sp. F10-B2
TATCCAAATAAAGGCTGTTGCCAGTCCATTTGATGGAAACTGGACTTATTGGAGCAAGCGAAGAGGTGAATACCCAGAAACTCCTAACAGGGTTGCATCCTTAATCAAGCGTCAAAAGGGTATTTGTCCTCACTGTGGTTTGTACTTTACCAGTACAGACATTGTAGAAGTTGACCATATTAAACCAACCTCGTTAGGGGGAAAGGATACCTACGACAACCTACAACTTCTGCATAAACACTGCCACGACACAAAGACCGCAACAGATGGGTCAATACACTCTAAAGAAAGTGTCAAAACCCGATAGCGTGTCTTGAATCGTATCCATAACAAGGATGGAATTATCAAGGAGCGGAATGATGCGAAAGTATCACGTTCCGTTCTGAAGGAGAGGTAGGAGTGGTAACGCTCCTATCGACTCTAACCAGCCGTTGGGCTTCCCGCCGAGAGAGCGGTACAGCTTCCTGCAAAACGCGCTCGCGAATGCGTTCTTTCAACATATCCACGCTTGGCGATATCGACCTTGCGATTGAGTAGTTGTTCTAGATCAAGCAATAGCCCACCTGGAAACCAAGGCGTAATTTTCTCGCTTGTCGTAATCCACTAACAAATCAATATCGCTTTCTGGGGTCGCTTCGCCCCGCGCTACCGAACCGAATACGCGCACGTTGCAGGCTCCGTGCTTTTGGGCAATGGCGAGAAGCAAGCGATCGCTCACAATACAGTAATTCTTGAATGCCTAATCCTGTTTTTTTCATCATGCCCTCCTCAACGCTTTAAGATGGTACACTCATCGCTATTTCTAGTCTGGCACTTTCAGCAACAAGTTACGCCCACGCTCGCTACACAACGCCATTTGCGATCGCCAGCCCCGTTTTTGAGACAAACTAAACCAAAACCGCAACACGCCATGCCCAAAATCCCTAAGTGCGTAGGCGTAAGCCGGGGCGGAGCCATCGCTGTCTCCTCGATCGCCCGCAACCCACACCTCATCTGTGCCGTCCATCCTACAGGCTCAGACACCGACACTTGCCCGGACTTTTAACAAAACCCTAGCGCTGAACCCGATGAACTGTAGGAATCTGAAGGGGCGAACTTATCCTGCAACGCCCGGCAGCGGCGGACACACCTTGCAGCAGTTGGAGCTGCTGGATACCCACCTCCTGTTTACCCATCGGTGTCCCCGGTGTGAAATGACTTATCCCCAATATGAAACGCCGCCTGTTAATTGAGATTGTTCGGCTTGCGGATGGATCGATGATTCGGTTTGAGGTGATAGTTGACAACGATAATTTTCAGCAACGAGAAACACTCGCTCCACACCCCACTTGAAAGTGCAACCGACTAATCCCCCAACAAACACCCAAAACGCGCATTGAGGCAGCACGGTTAACAATACAATCTTATCAGGGCACAATTGCCAGAAGCGAAACATGAGCTCACTTTTGTTGACTAAATTACTATGTTACAATCAGCTCCGATAATAATTAAGTTTTCAAATCGGCCTTAACCTCACGCTCAATTTCCTTGCGATCGGTAGAATAATAATGACTATCAACTTAACTGGCTATCAATTCGTTGAAACCCTCCACAGCGGGATCAGAACTTCAGTCGATCGCGCTCGGAAGGATTCGGACTTTTCCAGCGTGATCGTCAAAAGGCTAAAGGCTGAGTATCCCACTCTTTCTGACATCACCCGCTTGCGACACGAATATCAAATCCTGCACAGCTTGAACGTAGAATCGATTGTCAAAGCCATTAGTTTAGAAAGCTATAAAAACGGTTTAGCACTGATATTAGAAGATTCAGGCTCCGAGTCTCTCAACGATTGGATGAATGGTAAAAAACTCACAATCATTCAATTTCTTTCTTTGGGTCTCCAGCTTGTCTCTGCCTTAGCAGAACTCCACAAACATAACATTATTCATAAAGATGTAAAACCACAAAATATTATCATCAACCCAGCCACTGAAAAAGTTAAACTTATTGATTTCAGCATCGCTTCGCGCCTGGAGCGAGAAAATTCGATGCTCAGCCATCCAGATTTGCTCGAAGGCACACTCGCCTATATGTCGCCCGAACAAACTGGCCGGATGAATCGGTCAATTGACTACCGCACTGATTTTTATTCACTAGGCGTTACCTTCTATGAAATGCTCACAGGCGAGTTGCCCTTTAATTCCACAGACCCGCTGGAATTGGTACACAGCCATATTGCCAAAACTCCCATTCCCCCTCACCAGCTAAATCCTGAAATCCCACCACAAATTTCAGCGATTGCGATGAAGTTATTAGCTAAAAATGCTGAAGACCGCTACCAAAGCAATGAAGGACTAAAATTTGACTTAGAAACTTGCTTGCTCAAACTACAGGCTAGCGGATATATTTCCAACTTTGTTGTTGGAAGTGCGGATAAAGCAGGGCAATTAAATATACCGCAAAAGCTCTACGGTCGCAACCAAGAAATTGAAAAACTTCTAGAAACTTTCGAGCGCGTTGCCAGTGGCACAACCGAATTAATGCTGGTTTCCGGTTATTCCGGGATAGGCAAAACAGTTTTGGTCAATGAAGTTCACAAACCCATTGTGCGGCAACGAGGCTATTTTATTGCAGGTAAATTTGACCAGTTCAAGCGCAATATTCCTTATGCTTCCCTGATTCAAGCATTCCAATCCTTAACTCAGCAACTTCTAACCGAAAGCGAAGTAGAAATCCAAACTTGGAAAGAAAAACTTTTATCCGCTTTAGGCGATAACGGACAACTCATCATTGATGTTATCCCTGAAGTCGAATTAATTATTGGCAAACAGCCACCCGTAGCAGAACTAGGGGGAACTGAAGCTCAAAACCGTTTCAGCCGCGTCTTTAAACAATTCATTGGCGTATTTACGACTATTGACCATCCCTTAGTTATCTTCCTCGATGACTTGCAGTGGGCGGATTCGGCATCGTTGAAATTAATTGAATTGCTAATAACTGATTCTGATAGCAAGTATTTATTGCTGATTGGGGCATATCGAGATAACGAAGTTTCTCCAACTCATCCGACGATTCAAACAATTGACAAGATTCGCCAAACTGGTGCGACGGTGAATAATATTGTCCTTCAACCATTACACCTAGTTCATGTCGAAGAATTAATTGCGGATACTTTAAATGAATCTGGCGGTTCGGAAGCCCTGTCTGTAAAGACGCGAAATTTCGCGTCTCTACTTTTTAATAAAACGCAGGGCAATCCTTTCTTCATAAGTCAACTGCTCAAAACTCTCTATCAAGAAGATTTGTTGACTTATGATTTATACTCTGGCGTCTGGCAATGGAATATCGAGCAAATTCAAGCGATCGGTATCACTGATTACAATGTTGTCGAACTGATTGCTAGAAACATACGCAAATTGCCCGAAGATACACAAAAAGTATTAAAATTTGCTGCTTGTATTGGCAACAGTTTTAACTTAGAAGTTTTGGCGATTGTCAATCAGGAATCTTCCTTAGTCACGGCAGCGCAATTGTGGGCAGCACTTCAAGCTGGGTTGATTTTACCTTTGAGCAATGAATACAAAATTCCCCTCGTATTTAGTCAGGAAGAATCGGGCGGTTTTACCTTAACTGATGTGAAGGTTGACTACAAGTTTTTACATGACCGAGTGCAGCAAGCTGCCTATTCTTTGATTCCCGATGATCAGAAAAAAGAGACCCACTTAAAAATCGGTCAACTGCTGCTGCAAAGTACAACGCCTGAAGACCGAAAAGAAAATATTTTCGCTTTAGTTAACCAACTCAATTATGGTACTGACTTACTTACCAATGAATCCCAAAAATATGAACTAGCCCAATTAAATCTAATTGCAGGTCAGAAAGCAAAAGCTGCTACAGCCCACGATTCCGCCGTCAAATATTTGCAAGTGGGTTTATCTCTGTTAGCGGTAGATAGTTGGGACAATCAATATGAACTGGCTTTAAGGCTGCATGAAGAAGCAGCAGAGTCAGCATATTTGAGTGGTGATTTTGACCGAATGCAGAGATTCGTTGAGATAGTACAAAACTGCGCTAAAACGCTATTGGACATAGTAAAAGTGTACGAAGTCCAGATTCAAGCTTATATGGCGCAGAACAAGCTGGTCGAAGCATTGAATACGGGGCTGCAAGTCTTAAAGCAGTTGGAGGTAGAGTTTCCCGACTCGCCAAACCCATCTGATATTGGGCAGGCGCTGGGGGAAACTGCGGCAATTTTGAGCGGAACTCGAATTGAGGACTTAATCGATCTCCCTGAAATGACCGATCCTTATCAATTAGCAGCGATCAGGATTTTGTCAAGTATATTTTCTGCTTGCTATTCTGGAATGCCCGTACTGGTGCCTTTAACAGTGTGCAAACAAATCGATTTATCCGTTCAATATGGCAATGCTTCTGTGTCTCCCTTTGCGTATGCGGTATATAGTCTTCTTCTTTGCGGGGCGGTAGGAGATATTGAGCGGGGCTATGAGTTCGGTCAATTAGCTTTACGTCTAGTGTCAAAGTTAAATGCCAAAGAAATCGAAGTCAAGACTTGCCACTTAGTGTATGCTGCCGTTCAACATTGGAAAGAACACGTCCGAAATACCTTAGAACCTTTCCTGGCAGCTTTCTCTACTGGGCTGGAAACTGGAGATTTAGAATATGCTGGCTATGCCGTCATGGTGTGGAGTCATTACTCGTTTTTTGTGGGCAAGCAACTAATGCAGCTCGAACGAGAGATAGCAACTTACACAGATGCCATTCATAAAATCAACCAAGAAACAGCGTTTAATAATACAAAAATCTGTTGGCAAGCCGTCTTAAACATGATGGGAAGAAGCGAAAATATATGCCAGTTAAAGGGGAAAGTCTACGACGAATATAAAATGCTGCCGCTATATCAGCAAACCAACAACCAACTGGCAATTCATTACTTATACTTGCACAAACTTGCGCTTTGTTATGTGTTTGAGAATTACGCGGAAGCTTTAAAAAACATCCCTCAAGTAGAAAGTTCTTTCGGATCGTCTACAGGGCAGCTAACTGTTGTTATCTTCTATTTCTACGATTCTCTAGTACGGCTAGCTGTGTATTCTGAAACTTCGCAGTCCGACCAACAGGACATTCTTAACCGAGTACAAGCTAATCAAGAAAAATTGCAAAAATGGGCGCATTATGCTCCAATGAATCATCTACATAAATTCTATTTAGTAGAGGCAGAAAAACATCGGGTTTTAGGCGAAAAAGTAGAAGCGATCGAGATGTACGACAAAGCGAGCGCTCTTGCGAAAGAAAACGAGTACATCAACGAAGAAGCACTAGCTCACGAACTCGCTGCTAAATTCTATTTTTCATGGGGTAAAGAAAAGATTGCCCGAACCTACATGACCGATGCTTATTATGCCTATATGCGCTGGGGAGCTTTAGCTAAAGTTAAACATCTAGAAGAAAAATACCCGCAATTAATAGCGCGAGCCTCCGTGCTCACCGAAACCCCTTTTGATCCTACGATGACAATTCCTCCTTTGACCGTGACAGGCGGTCAAACAGAGTTGCTAGACTTGGCAACTGTAATGAAAGCATCTATTGTCATTTCTAGCGAAATTGTTCTACCTAACTTGCTCATCAAGTTAATGAAAATTTTGATAGAAAACGCAGGTGCTGAAACAGGAGCGCTTATTTTCTCAAAAGAGGATCAACTTGTTATAGAAGCGGCGGGGACTAAAGATCGAGTCCGAGTGCTAGAATCTTTACCAGTATCAACTTCAGGGCAAGTGCCTATCTCGGTACTTAATTACGTCACCAGAACTCAGAAAAATGTCGTTTTAAATGATTCGGGCCTCAATGATATCTTTAACGCCGACCCCTACATTACCCAACACAAGCCAAAATCTATTTTGTGTGCGCCTATCTTATCTCAAGGTAAGTTATGTGCCATCCTGTACCTAGAAAACAACTTGATTGCTGGCGCTTTCACGCCGAAGCGGGTAGAAGTGTTGCGGATGCTATCGGGACAAGCTGCGATCGCCTTAGAGAATGCCAACCTCTATCACACTTTAGAAGTCAAAGTAGAAGAGCGAACCGAGGAATTAAAAGCCAAAAATACGCACCTAGAAGTAGAAATTCAAGAGAGACAGCGAGCCGAGCAAGCTGCCGAAGCCGCAAACCGCGCCAAGAGCCAATTTCTCGCCAACATGAGCCACGAACTCCGCACACCGCTCAACGGCATTTTAGGTTATACCCAAATCCTCAAACGAGATACAGATTTAACCAGTCAGCAAAATTCTGGTATTAACATCATTCATCAGTGTGGCGAACACCTCCTAACTCTGATCAATGACGTTCTAGACCTCTCCAAAATCGAAGCAGGAAAAATGGAACTTTACCTCACCGAGTTTCACCTGTCAGACTTTCTCCAAGGCATTACTGAAATCTGTCAGATTCGCGCCCAACAGAAGGGAATTTCTTTGATTTACGAACCGCTAATTCCACTTCCCACTTGCGTCCAAGCCGATGAAAAAAGGTTGCGGCAAGTTCTCATCAACTTACTCGGTAATGCCATAAAATTCACCGAAAAAGGAGGGGTTAGTTTTAAAGTAGACAGACTGGAGACTCAGCAATCTTTGTCGTCACCAATCGCCAATCGCCAATCCCCAACAGCAAAATTTATTTTCCAAGTAGAAGATACAGGCATTGGCATCGGGCCGGACGAACTCTCAAAAATATTTTTGCCCTTCGAGCAAGTCAGCGGTTCAGTTCGCCAGATCGAGGGAACAGGATTAGGGCTGGCAATTAGTCGCCAATTAGTGGAGATGATGGGCGGCGAACTGAAAGTACAAAGTTCTTTAGGTAAAGGCAGTATTTTCTGGTTTGAGTTAGAGTTGCCTATTACCGAAAGCTGGGAAGGGGAGCAAAAAGAACCTGAAAAAATTATCAGGAGTTTCTCAGGGGAGCGGCGGAAAATTTTAGTAGTTGACGATCGCTGGGAAAATCGCTCCGTCCTCGTTAATCTTTTAGGTCCCATTGGGTTTGAATTAATGGAGGCAACGGACGGTCAAGACTGCGTGAATAAAGCGCTGTTATTTCAACCGGACTGTATTATAATTGACTTAGTAATGCCAGTCATGGACGGCTTTGAAGCGGTGAGGCGGATCAGAAAAATCTCTGCATTGAAGGATGTAATCGCGATCGGAACTTCTGCTAGCATTTTATCCGGCGATCCCCAAAGCATTTTCCAGGCTGGCTGCAACGCTTTTCTCCTCAAACCAATTCGGGCAGAAAAGTTATTAGAATGCTTGGGTCACCATTTAGGTTTAGAATGGGTTTATGATGAGCGAACAACTTTCAGTTCAGAAGGTATCTTCACAGATACCCCTTCCCAAATCCAAGACCAGCAACTGATTGCTCCCCCTTCGGAAGAAGTTGCAGTCTTGTTCGATTTAGCCATGAAAGGTGAACTTCTCAGTATTGAGCAGCGAGCCAGCAAGCTGAAGGCAATAGATATGCGTTATGCACCTTTTGCCAATCAGTTGATTGAATTAACCAGAAACTTTGAAGAAGACAAATTAGTAGAATTTGTTCAACAGTTTAGATGAGGACTAAAAATGACTAGCGAATCTTTAGACAGAGGAACCATTTTAATTGTGGATGATACGCCCACTAATCTGGGTTCAGTATTGGATTTTTTGAGCGCATCTGGCTTCACTGTTTGGGTAGCTCGCAGTGGGTCTAGCGCTCTCAAAAAAGTGCAATATTGCCAGCCGGATTTAATTTTGTTGGATGTTCTGATGCCAGAAATGGACGGATTTAAAACCTGTCAAAATCTCAAAGCAAATGACTTAACTAAAGAGATCCCAGTCATTTTTATGACCGCGCTGGACGATACAGAAAGCAAAGTTAAAGGCTTTAATGTGGGGGGAGTTGATTATATCACTAAGCCCCTTCAACACGAAGAAGTTTTAGCTCGCGCTATCACGCACCTGAATCTGCGAAATCTAACTAAAAAGCTTCAGGCGCAAATTGTCGAGCGCGAGCGAGCGCAAGCCGACCTACAAGTTTTGGCACAAGAGCTAGAGAGGCGAGTAGAACAGCGCACCGCTGCACTTTCCCAAACGAATGAACGCCTCAAGCAGGAGGCTGCTGAACGCAAGCTTGCAGAAGCAGCTTTGCAAGCATCGGAAGCGCGAGAGCGGCACAAAGCCCTACAGCTCGAAAATTCCCTGCACGAACTCAAGCAGGTGCAAAGCCAGCTCATTCAGAGCGAAAAAATGTCTGGGCTAGGCCAGCTCGTAGCTGGCGTAGCCCATGAAATCAATAATCCAATTAATTTTATTTATGGAAATCTTTCCTATGCTCTGGAATATTCAAAAACTTTGGTCGCTATCCTTGACCTCTACGAAAAGCACTATCCTAATCCGGCTCCAGATATACAAGCAGAAATCGTGGCAAGCGAGCTAAATTATCTCAAAGACGACTTGCCTAAAATGTTCAAATCGATGTACTTAGGAGCCGATCGCATCCGCGAAATCGTTTTATCTTTGCGCCTCTTCGCACGGCAAGAAGGATATGAAATGAGATCGGTCAACCTTCACGAAGGGATGGACAGCACGCTGATGATTTTACAGAGCCGGCTAAAATTTAACTCAGACCGCCCCTCGATTGAAGTGGTGCGGGACTATTGCCCAAACCTTCCTGAAGTGGACTGTTATGGGGGAGAAATGAATCAGGTATTTATGAATGTACTTGCAAATGCGATCGATGCTATTGACGAATGGAACACGCAGAGATCGCTAGAAGAAATTAAAGCGAATCCTAGCGTGATTCGGATTAGCACAGAAGTAACAAGCAACAATTGCGTAGCTGTCCGAATTGTGGACAATGGGCCAGGGATCTCGGAAGAGGTTCGTCGCCACGTATTTAACCCGTTTTTTACGACAAAACCCCCCGGTAAGGGAACAGGGATTGGGTTGTCAATTAGCTGGCAAATTGTAGTGGAAAAACACCGGGGAAGCTTGGGGTGTATTTCTGCACCAGGCAGGGGAACAGAGTTTACTATTCAGATTCCGATTCGGCAGGATTCTCCTGTCTTGTCCCTGTCAGCTTGATGTTCTGCAAAAAAGTTAGTGAATCCCTTGGATTGATTTTTTAAACTACTCCCCAATCTAGCAAGCTTAACAGAAGTTCTGTGGCCGCTGCTTTTCAAGTTTCCTCACCCACGACCGTTATCCTAGAGCGCCAGTCCAGTAAAAGAGATTGACAAAAGGCATAAAGTATGTTGGTCTAGAAAAATCAGCTCGTGCTGTGCGCCGGCTCTCAATGTGGAAAGAGCGATCGAGCGCAGTGATTGGCAATCGAGAGAGGTTGTCGCACCATCTGTATCGTGTGAGCCATTGGCAGAGTGTCAGCCTGGGGTGAGACAACAACGGTATTTGAAGTTGTAGGTCACCGGCACACACGCTCGCACGCGCTTTGAAAACCTATCATTAAGCACCCAAAAATCCCATGCGACCACCAAAAGCACCCAAAAATCCCATGCGACCACCAATATGGCATCCTCCTCACGAATTGTCCGCCCAAGAACAAAAAGTAGCCAAACGCATTCGCTCGGCGAAACAGTTCTTATTCCTTAGAAAAATTCGCCACCAACTATTCGATGAGGAATTTCAATCAGAACTAGCGGGTTTGTTTAAAGACTCTACGGTAGGAAAATGCCCGAGCGTACCAGCACAGATAGCTTTAGCAATTAATTATCCGGCGTTGCTGAATCAGGGTATGAGACGAGAAAAAATGCGAGATTGGAGCCGAAAATGATTTCTGGGATTTTGATGGG
>NZ_JAUBTB010000153.1:0-9791 GCF_036704965.1 Microcoleus sp. F10-B2
CGTCATTGGATTTCTCACCGGATGGTCTTGGATTTTACAGTCTTTATCTCTATCACATCTTTAAAAAAATGGTATTAGTTTACTCAAACCTGTGTATAAACGTGTATAGAGAAAAATCGAACCTTATAGGGTTCTACCTCAGCAATAAATAGAGAAATCTAGAGAATTTGCAGCAAGTCGCAACGGTTGCAGCACCTATGCAGATTTTGCAAACCCGTAGGGTCTGTAACAAGCCAACACAGTCCCAAAGCAGACCAATCTTGTAGAATACTGAACAGGAGGAAAAAGCAGTGCCATCAGCCCTAATCACGACTAAGCCGAACGAAGAACGCAGCATTGAAGTGGAGGACGTGTCCGACATTCAAGGCTGGTATCGGCTGGGGATTTGGCAATGGCTAGCGTGGAATCGCCTTAAGTTTCTCTATAATCTCCTAGTAAAATGTGAAGCCCGAGAGCGGAGATTAATGGCTCGACGGCGCGACCGGGAATCTCAGCGCTCATACCTCAGACATTGCGACCATTTAAATGTGTTTCGATTGTGGGCTGCTTTAGCGTTGTGGGCATCCGAACATCGCAGCGCCGGGATTATTGAGTACGCTCGCAAGAAACTAGGTTCGCGCTCTACTTCAATACAATTCTTAAAGCCTCCCCCTTGCTTTATCAGAGGGCTTCAAGGTTTCGCTCGCACCGACCTAGATACCGCACTCGCTAACAACTAGCGGGGCGGTGCCAATTACGCTTTAATTTTCCCAAAATCTAGACACCAAAAAACCGCTGCTTTCGATTGGCGTCTGACTGCAACGGCTTTTTGGACTTAACCAAATTCATACTCGCCTGGGGGCGAGAAAATTCATGTACGACAATTCTACTCCGATCGGCGGTAAAATTTCAAGCGTCCGTGCGGCATTAATCAATGCAATCTCTAAAATGCCCGAATCTTGGGCGCTAACTCTCTGCGTAGACAAGCGCAACTTGTGGCCCAACTGGAATAAAACCAAACTCGATCGCGATCGACTGATCGAAGCAATCCGATCGCAAACCAACCACGAAGGCAAAAAAACCCTGTGGACTGGGGTGAGCATCGTCACCGGCCCGCTATCTAGTGGCATTATGGCGATCGACTTTGACGGGCCGGCAGCATGGAAAAAATATCTTGAGCTTAGCGACAATCAAGCGCCGCCATTTACAAACCACTGGACATCAGGCAAACCGGGACACTTCCAAATTTTGCTATCCGTGCCACCGGAAAAATGGGAAGGGTTGAAGCCCCAAAAAATTGAGTTAGAGAACGGCAACAAACTAGAACTGCGATGGAATCAGTGTTCCACGCTCCCGCCGTCAATCCATCCTGACACGGGTAAGCCCTACTTTTGGGAAAGTGATACTGATACTCCGATCGCAGAATGCCCCGACTTTATTCTTGATTTGATGAGGGAAGTACCCGCGATCGAACTCCCCCAGAAGCCAAAACCCGAAAATCCAATATCTGCAGATGCTGACGAGAAAAGTCTGGTAGATAAGTTGGAGCAAGAAATTCTCCCGCGACTGGACGCTGAGGAATTCTACGGCAGCTACATCAAGCTGAAAACCTCGGGGAAAAATCTCAAAGGTCTGTGCCCATTCCATGATGAAAAAACAGCAAGCTTTACCATCTCCCCAGAAGAAAAGACTTTTCATTGCTTTGGCTGTAGTGTTGGTGGCGGGCCCGTCCAGTTTATTCATCAATTGCGTGGCGGTTCTGGCAGTCCAACTGGTAAAGATTTCTATTCTGTGGTGATGGAGCTCGCCGATCGTGTTGGTGTGAAAATAGGCGATCGCAAATTCAAACAAAACCCAAAATCCGACAACGTACTCCAGCACCCAACAACTAATAATGTTGTGCGGCCGAAAGAGTTCCAGATTCCTGATATCTCTGAGCTAGGGGAAGAAATCGAGAACTTGCTAGAGTCCGACCTCAAGAAATCTCAGTTACAGCTTAAAATCTCCGAGCTCGCTCAAAAGTTTCGGGTCAACTCTGCTGATGTCTGGAAAATTTACCGCGACCGCGAGCAAGAGCAAGAGCAAGCCGACAACCGGGAAGATGTGGCGACAGAAGTTGCACGGCTTCTGAACTCAAAAAAATCTCAGATAAATATTGCTGAAATCATCCCTGTGGGTTTAGCGGCGCCGATCGAAAAACTGGCAAAAATGCTGAACCTAAAACCGGAGTGTTATCTGACAACTCTGCTGACCCAAATTTCCAGCCTCTTTAAAGTTGGGAGCGAAATCAAACTCCGCAATGACACCAACTACCGCGTCACCCCAAATTATTTTGCCGGCATTGTTGCTGAATCCTCTCAGAAAAAATCTCCCATCATGCGGGAAATTATCGATCGCCCGATGCAGCCCTTACGGGAACGGGCAAGGAAGGAATTTGAAAAAGCACAGGAAGCTTATGAGAGGGAATTAGCAACTTGGAGAGCGGCCAAAGGAGAGGATAAAGGTGTTGCTCCAAAACCACCGCGCCAAAAACTTTACTCTTTCTCAAAGACCACAGGAGAGGGGATTCTCTATCAAGTAGCTGAGCATCCCGATCAGGCGCTGATGTATCGGTGCGATGAACTGGCGGGGCTGTTTAAATCTGCAAACCAGTATCGGGGCGGCAAAGGTTCCGACGATGAAGATTTACTCGAATTCTGGAACGGCACAGGCAGCACAGTTCTAAGAGCGTCGGGAGTTAAAGCCGACCTAGACGGGTTGTTGCTGTCAGTGTTCGGGACAATTCAGCCCGATGTGCTCGCAAGCTTGCTCAAAGATTGCAGCGACTCTAACGGCAAGTTCGCCCGGTTCGATTTTGTGATTCAACCGCTGGCCGCGTCGAAATTATCCTTAGAGGACAGCGGAAGTTTCGACTTGACTCCAATGCTTAGCAGTCTTTACCAAAAAATTGATGCACTGCCAGCGCTGAAATTAGAGCTAGAACCCGACGCCAAACGCTACTTTACAGAGTTTTACAACAAGGCAGAGGACAAGCGGGTTGCAGAACCCATGCAAGGTAAGCGGGCGATGATTGGCAAAGCACCGGAAAAAGTAGGAAAGCTTGCCGGAGTCCTTCACGCGCTCAACTGCACTTTTAACGACCAACCCGTCACGTCACGCATCCCAAAAAGTATTGTGCAGGCAGCAGTCAAATTTGTGATTTTCACCGCGAACCAGATTGACGTGCTCTACACAGAGTTCTCCGATCGAACTGCACTGGCTCCTAATTTAGTAAAAATTCTCGCTCTGGCAGAAGCCAAGGGTGGGACAGTTTCTGCACGGGATGTCACCCAGGCGTTTGACTCCAAGCATCGACCCAGTAAGCAGCAAATTCAAGAATGGTTTGCAGAGTTGATCGAGATGAAGTATGGCGAGACTACAATAAAAGGTCAAAGAATTTCATTTACCATCTCTCCACACTCCACAGTATCCACAGTAGCGCCAAACCGTGATGGAGAGAGCGATACACATATCCACACTTCCCTCTCCACAGTATCCACAGTATCCACAGTTAAACAGCCTGATAACGTTAAAAGTGTGGATAAGTGTGGATAAGTGTGGATACACTGTGGATACCCCTATCCACACCCTAAAATCCTTACCAGATGAGGCTTTAGGGGCAAGTGTGGATACTGTGGATACAAAATCGGCATCCTTGGAAAACTCAAAACCATTAATGATGAACTGTACTACAGAAAACCTGACTCAGACCAAGACTGTAGAAGCCAAGAAAGGGCTCCGAGTCCGGTACATCGGGACAAAGTACGCAGAACAGCTAGCGGGTCTAGAGTTGGCGGTGGATGCAATCAGTAAATACAGAGAGATTGCTTGCGTAAAGCCTGACGGAAGTTTTACTACATGGCTTGACCCCAAGGACTTGGAAGCCGCTGACTAACGGCTAAATCCCATCCCCCCTTAACTGGGGGATTTTGTGTCTACACTTTCTGTAGACAAAATGTAGACAGCGTAGACAGATATCAGTTAGTGTAGACAGATACTGTATACAGGTGTCTACAATGAGTCAAAGTCAAGTCGTATCGTTCAGAGCTTCCGGTCACTTCCTTAACTGGATAGAGGATCAGAGGCTAGAGGGTGAGTCGGTAAGTCAAGCTGCACAACGCATTCTTAAGGAAGTGTCAGGTACGTCTACATCGCTGTCTACAGTGTCTACAGCTAGCAGCAATATTGTGTCTACACCTTCTACAGATTTGTCTACACGAAGCAATAATAGCGTCGTGTCTACAGAAATTGTAGACATTGTAGACAAGGCTGTCAGTTCAAGTCTTGACCCCGTGATGGAGCGTATGGCCGCCATTGAGGAACGGCTGGGAAAATTGAGAGCCTGAGTGATGGCAACGATGAATCACTCAGGCAGGAATTGAAAGCGGCCAATAAGCAGCTTACAGAGTGGGATGCAGAACTGAATCAGTTACACGAGCGCAACGGCGATTTAGGACTGAAGGTGCAGATGTTGGAGCAAGAACTCAAGGAAGCGCGGCGCGATCGGGAAGCAAATAAAAACTCTGCTCCGACCGTGGCAGAATTTCCAGAGCCGGCCGACTTGCTGAACCAGTTAAAAGCGCGGCGTAAAAAGTCGAGAGCAGACTTGGCTGATATGGAAGCAGTTTTGGAGATACTTAGCTATGCTCAAGGGCAAGATTGAGCGACAGATGAGCGGAAAACAGAAATTTTGTTAGGATGGCAAACCTAAAACCTTTGACCGCTAAAGCATGGAAATTCATGGACACAACTGGACTCGAACCAGTGACCCCTACGATGTCAACGTAGTGCTCTAACCAACTGAGCTATGCGTCCTCACGAATTCCTAATGTAGCAGAACATTCGATCGCCTGTCAAGCATAAATATGAGAATTTTTTTAGCGGGCACTCTTGACATCGCCCCTAATGCCCAATCCCCCGCCAAATCTTCACAGTTCGATCGCCCGCACCACTAGCCAAACTCCCCCCATCAGCACTAAACGCCACCGACAAAACCTCCCCCGCGTGGCCCGTCAGAATTTCCAGCAAACTCCCCGTACCCGCATCCCACAAATAAATCGTGCCATCCCGACTCCCCGTCGCCAAAACCCGACCATCGGGACTCAACGCCACACACAAAACATCCCCAGAATTGTCCCTCATACTCCGCAGCAGCGTCCCTCGCCCCTGTCCATCCACCCGCCACAGCTTCGCCGTACCATCCCGACTGCCACTCGCCAAAATCAATCCTTCTCCTACTCCCCCCCTTACCAAGGGGGGGCTGGGGGGGGTCTGACCGGCCAGGGAGTTGGGGGAGTTCGCAGCAAAAACGATCGCCCGCACCCAATCCCCGTGCTCTGCTAAAGTACAAATCGATCGATTATTTTGCCAATCCCACAACTGCACAGTCTTGTCCCGACTGCCACTTGCCAAAAACTCCCCGCCAGGACTAAAAGCCACAGCCTCCACCCCGCCAGCGTGACCCGTCAAAGCCAACATCCGCCTTCCCTTATTCAAATTCCACAACTGCACAGTTTTGTCCCGACTGCCACTAGCCAAAACCTGACCGTCCCGACTGAATGCCACAGCATAAACCCTGTCTTCGTGACCCCGCAAAGCGTACCACCACTTACCCTTATTCAAATCCCAAATTTGAATTGTTTTGTCCCGGCCGCCACTAGCCAAAGTCGCGCCATCAGGACTAAACGCCACACAAGTCACCCAGTCAGAATGACCCGTAAGAGTGTACCACCGCTTACCCGCATCCAACTTCCACATCTCAATGGTCTTGTCCTCACTGCCGCTAGCTAAAGTCGCGCCATCAGGACTGAAAGCTACCGAGGTGACAGCATTAGAATGCCCTACCAGAGTATGAACACACCTCCAAGTAGGCGCGCGTGCCGGCCGGGCCCGCTGCATCTGCGGCACAGGTATAATTGTGCCTGCAACCGTTGGCGGCACAGCATTCTGCACCGCAGGCGTCCTCTGTGGCACGGGAATTTTAGGCGCTGGTAGGGGCAGTGCCCCCGTGCCCGCCCCCGCCGGCTGCAAATCTTTCAATACCTCAGCTACAGATTTGTAGCGGCGACTGAGACTCGGTTCGATCATTTTGTCGAGGATGCGACTTAATTTCGGAGCGATTGGAACTTTCAAAAAGTCTGGCCAAACCCAAACATCTTGATTGATATCAAACAAATCAAAAGGAGATATTTGAGTCAGCAAATAAATGCAAGTTACTCCCAAACTGTACAAATCGCTGGCATAAACCGCTTGACCTCTAATTTGTTCCGGCGCGACAAATTCGGGAGAACCGATGACTGTACCGGTTTCTCTCAAACCCTCCACAACTTTTGCAGCGCCAAAATCAACTAAAACTAATTCCCCGGTTAATGTGGGGTAAGTATAAAGGATGGGAGTTTGAGAAATGCGGCGGATAATATTGGGCGGTTTAATATCTCGGTGAATTACACTGCGATCGTGCACGAACTGCAATACTGGCAATAAATCCTTCAGCAGACTGAGAATCTGACTTTCGCTGAAAGGCCCAGTCCGCGCCAACTCTTGCTGTAAATTCTGACCTTCTATAAATTCCTGTACCAAATACTGATAGCGTTCCTGCTGAAAGTGCGCCAGCAGTTCGGGAATTTGCGGGTGTTTCCCCAACTCGTCCAGCCGCACTGCTTCTCGGTTGAATAATTCTGCTGCTTTCTCGCTGCTGCTGGTACCTTGGGATAGGGGGAAAAACTGTTTAATTGCACAGCGCGGTTTTGAGGGTTTGTCTTGGTCTACTGCTAAAAAAGTGCGACCGAAACCGCCGCGCCCGAGGGGTTTGATGGCGCGGTAACGCTCTCTGAGCAACAGTTTGGAGCCGCAATTCAGGCAGAATTGGGTACGATCGGCATTTTGCGGGTTTTGACAGGTGGGGTTTAGGCAGTAACTCATAACTGAAGCGAGAAGGAATCAGCAGCATCTCTCTATGATACTGAGGCAAAAGGGCGATCGACTCTCGCGTTACAATTATAGTCCTGGACGCACGGGCGAACAGAAACCGTGTTTTTAACCAAAATATTTGCTTAAAACTTTCAATCTCGGTTCCAAAACCAGTTTCTTTGTTCTGGTGCATAACTCCTAAATTAGAACTTAAAAAACTAAAGTCATGACTACAAACTAGTTTGTAGTCATGACTTTAGTCCTCATAATTTAAGATGTCGCTTTCACATTCAGAGCATACTCTTTAAACCTTTCCAAGTCAGCCTGAATAGTCGATTCAACCACGCGGCCGAGAAATAGGTTATCCATTAATTTTCCCAACCAGCCGGGAATTCCGTAAGCCACTGTCAGCTTGACGATACTGCTGTCTTTGCGATCGTAAAATCTTACCGCACCTCGATTTGGCAAACCGTCTACCGATTCCCATTGAATTATCTGATTCGGCACTAATTTGAGAATCCGAGAAAGCCAGCTAAATTCTAACCCGCCAGTTGCGAGTTTCCAGCGAGACAATTCTGGATTTTCTTCGAGAACATGAACAGATTCGATCCACTTCATCCAGCGCGGCATTTGCTCTAAATCCGACCAGAGTTGCCACGCTAATTCGATGGGAATTGCCACTTCTACTTGGACGCTGTGTTCTAACCAATCAGTCATGCGATTTTAGATTTTAGATTTTAGATTTTAGATTGAAGAAGTGTTTCTCGTTACTAGGCTCTGCCTGGTAACGCATTTCTAGAGGCTCTGCCTCGCGTTTTCTGTCTAAATACTGGAGGCGGGGCCTCCTGATAGGCATTCCCTGGCATTGCCTGGGAACGAGAGAAAACGAGAGAGGACTAATGACTAATGACCGTAAGCTTCGAGAATTGCCTTAGCCGCTTGATGGCCTGAAAGTGTCGCTCCTTCCATGCTATCAATGTAGTCTTGCTGAGTGTAACTTCCTGCTAGAAAGAAATTGGCGATCGGCGTTTTTTGAGCGGGGCGGAAAACATCCATGCCCGGTGCTTCGCGATACAAAGATTGAGCGAGCTTAACTACACTGTACCAAGTCATATTTAATTCCCGCGCTGAGGGGAATAAATCCTGAACTTGTTTGAGTACGTGTTGGGCGATCGCCTCATTGCTTTGTTTAATAAACGGATCTCCCGGTGTCAGCACCAACTGCAGCAGCGAACCTTGTCCTTCTTGATAATAATCCTTGGGGCTTGTCAGCGCCAAATCTGCAAAACAAGAAAAATCTGCATCTGCTGAATATAGCAAATTATCGATTCCTACAGCGTGGCTCAACTGTTTGCGCTTGGCTTCGTCTTCCAGTTCCGTTACCCAACCGTCGAACCGCAATTGTACTGTAGCAACTGGCACCGCATCTAACTTATAAATGTTGTCAAATTCCGACCATTTGCGCCAAGCTGGGGGCAATATTTTCTGAATTCCCGGCACGTCGCAGGCGAAAACGTAAGCGTCTGCGGTAATCTTTTCTTCTGTTTCGCCGTTAGCTACTACCAAGCCTGTCACGCGGGTTTCTTCGCCTTCTTCAAACTGAATTTCTCGGACTCTGCGCCGCGTGTAAATTTTTGCTCCTTTTTTTTCCAAATATTCCACAATTGGTTTGTGCAAATATTCGTTGGGAGAACCGGCCAGCATCCGCATGACAGAGGCTTCGGTTTTCGATGCAAAGAATTGGAAGATTGTCAACATACACCGGGCTGAAATATTTTCAGTGTCGATAAAACCCAGTGCGTAGGCGATCGGATTCCACATTCTTTTGAGCGAGTTTTGGTTGCCACCTTGGCTGCGGAACCAGTCAGCGAAGCTAACTTTATCCAAATCGCGGATAGTTTTCATCGCTCCGTCAAAGTCTATCAAACCTCGGACGATCGGGCTAGTTCCCAGGGCGATCGCATTTTGAATTTTGTCTTGTACCGATAGCTGGGATGTCGTGAAAAACGCCTTCAATCCGTGGAAAGGAGCACCCACCGGAAAGCGAAAATCTAAAGAACCAGTTTCGCCGCCTCGATTGATAAAAGTGTGGACGTGTTCTTTGAGGAGCAAATCGTCAAATGCTCCCACTTTTTTCATCAGGGCAAATAAGTTATAATAGCAGCCGAAGAAGACGTGCAAACCCATTTCAACGTGATTGCCGTCGGGATCTACCCAACTGCCGACTTTGCCGCCGACAAAGGGGCGGGATTCAAAAATTTCTACTTCGTGGCCGGCCTCCACTAAATCGACTGCTGTGGTCATTCCAGCCAGTCCCGCACCTGCGATCGCAACCCGCATTTTACCTATCCTTTCCAGTATTTTTACAGATTGTAACAAATTTTAGAATATCAAAAATATTATTAAAGTTCGTAAATGCCGATCGACACTTGTACAGCCCTCTGAATTCTTGCTAAAAAATCCGCACTAATATGACCGTAAGGGCCCTGTTCTAGATAAGTTTTTTGGACTGCTAGAATTTGCTCGCAGACAGCGAGTGAGTCCGATTCTAACCCCCCGACCCCCGCAGGAATCAAAATCCGAGTCGGAGTTTCCCCCCCTCTCAAATCGCTAGTAAAAGGAACAATCAGTACAGTACGGCTCAATTCATTCCGGCTATTTATGGAAACGACAGCAACAGGACGTTGTTTGGTATCTCCTATCGCTTGCAAAGCTCTCACAAGATCAACTTCGCCTTGTTGCGGATAAGCTTCTGTCATTGTATCAAAGACCTTCCTCTATTAAAATTTCGTATCCGCTCAATAAATCGGGGTAACAGCAAAAAAGAAGGTTCACAATCATAGGCACAGCATGGTAGAATATAA
>NZ_JAUBTB010000154.1:0-9693 GCF_036704965.1 Microcoleus sp. F10-B2
CGGGCCTCGGATACCTCCAGGCCTCCATGCTTTGCCTGCCAGTTGTAGATCGTCGCTTCAGACACACCGTGCCGCCGAACAAGCTAAGCGGTCTTCGTGCCCGCCTTTGTCCCCACCAGCTCCCAACTGATCTGGCCGTTCGAAGACCTTGCTTGGTTCATCGTAAGGACCTCATTCAGACCAGACTTTAACCGTTGGTGCAAAATAAACTATCGATCAATTCATGTTACGTCCGACCAATCCCGAAGCAATTCATCGTGCTTTTGACGACTCACTATCAATGGAGACCCCAAACGGTAACGATGAAATTCCGAAAATGAAGTTTCACCTAAACAATCCGAAAACCATTTAAGAACACAAACTCTAGGTGTCGCTCTGAATTAGTTCAGTTTCGAACATTGCAATCGACAAATTGCCGAGTCCGTAAATCAAAACCCCAATAATTCCAAAAACTGCAACTGGCGTAATATATATCAGCGTTGGAATCAGCACCACTTCAACGACCCCAAAGATCTCGGAAATTCGCATCGCAAAGGCAGTGTTAAAAGACAATGCAATATAGAAGAACATCGAAAGAGCATACATTTGAAGCATTAGTGGAAAGTATTTAGCCCTCCTTGCTATTCTGTCACTGAATATTAATAGCAAATAGAGCAGAACATACTTCACTAAATAGAATAAATTAAATATATTCAACCTAAGGTCAGCCGACTCGCTTAGTTTCGTATAAACTTCTATCTTCGAGGCAATAAGCTCGCTTGGCAATACTAGAGCAAAGTTAAAATTTATGCCCCTAAATAGCAATCCTAGGGGAATAGCAATTGCAATCATAATTTTAATATACAAGTTAAAGTTATTTCGAAGAAGATAAATGGGGAGCGCGACCAAAGCAGAAAAGTGAAACACTGAGGCGATAGCAATAATGACTAAAAACATCCTTAAATTTCTATGGTATACCCAGTACAAAGACAACAAAACTAACCCGCTGGCGACACCCGCCCGGATTTGCGTAAACTCATGTAAAAAGAAAAAGTAAGAAAAATATGTTAGAAACGCCAACCAAAAATTTTCCGAAATCTTACTGATAGCCCACATCTTTATCAGAACGCCCAGAAAGGCATAGAACACTAGAAGTACCCTAAAACCACTATCCTCAGAGATAAATCTAACGATCCGCGCCATTAAAACAAATGTTGGCTCCGCTGAGAGCGACATCCTACCGTCACTCAGGTTGTAATACAGGAGATAACCATAAGAGTCTTGGTCGATACCTATTTCACGAAGTCCAGCGAATAATACTAACCCCAATGCGCTAAGGACTGCCAACGCAGTACTAACCCGGCTATCCTTTGAATAACCAGCCACTGCGGCAAAAAAACAAAGCACCCCGAAAATTAGAAAAACGAATTTAATCATCGAGCGATCCTTGGGCCTCATGAGCGCGGCAATTTTCAACAACTTTGAATAATAGATTTTCGATCGAATCAAATATTAGATCCGAATCGTAATTATTTTTTGCGTAGCGATAACCATTGCGACCCATTTGGCTAAGTTCTTCTTTAGACAAATGAGACAGCGAGACCACAGCAGCAGCCAGCCTACTAGGGTCCGACGGAGGAACAGAAATCCCGGCGCCCGATTCAAGAATAATCCTAGCCCCCTCACCGCCCAAACTACCCACTAATGGTTGACCACATGCTAAGTAGCTTTGCAACTTGCTAGGCACTGTCATATCGAATAACTCATTCGCCTTCAGACTTAGAAGCAAAACGTCGGCGCAACTAAAAAAGTGGGGCATAAGCTCTATGGGGTGGCGACCGAGCAATAACACGTGCCTCCCAAGGTCTAGGTTTTCAATCACTTTCCGAACACGGTCTTCATCGCGACCCGAACCAAGAATTACCCATATTATATTTTCATTCGATTTAAGAATGGATGCAGCCTCGAGGATTGTATCAAAGTCTTGACTTGCGCCAATATTGCCAGCAAACATGACGACAAATTTATCAGTCGGAACCAGCATGCGCACGGCAGGATCAACATCCTCTCGGGTCACCCTATCGAATCCTGTAGGCGCCATATTAGGGACAACCGTAATCTTCGACCGCTCCACACCAAGCTGCTCTAGCCTTGGAATGAATGCATTGCTTTGAACCATAAGGAGGTCTGCACTACGATAAATATAACTGCAAAAGGCATTCAAAATACTATTGATGATCCTACTCTTAATATTTAAAGTAACCACCGCACTATCGGGCCAAATGTCTTGAACCCAAAAAACTGTAGGGATACCAAAAACGTGTTTCGCGAAAATTCCAGCAAGGCCCTGGAAGATGGGGGAAGGCATAAAGACGAAAGATACATCGATCCCACGGCCTCCTAATCGGAGAATCTCCCAGGACGCCGCGAATGGATAAACGAGGTAATTGATAAGCAATCGAACTCGAGAATTTCCACGCCGAACAGTCCATGCCCTGATAATCTTGATACCATGCCAATGTTCAATCCGACGCAATTTATTGCTGAATCCAGAAAAAAATTTACCCTCAGGGTAATTCGGAACTGAGGAAACAGCCACTAAATCATGACTCCTTGCTACCAAGGCTCTCGCGACATCATTACCCAAAAAGGATTCAGGGAAAAAGTACTGAGAGAGATATAAAATTCCCAGACGCCCCTCAGCAACATCGTTACTCATCAGTGACTATACTCCGATTGCACATTGATCCTAAAGCAGGCTTCATTTAAGCTTCCGTCAAAACACATTTATATCGATAGTAAATTACGCCGATCATTAACTTGCGTGCGTGGACCAAGTAATATTTTTTCTTATCGCATCACTTATGTGACAATTACCTAGATTGATATGCCGCAGCCACCTTCTCACAGCAATCGCTTTCTCAGGCCCGGCCGTTGGCTGGGCATTCCATCGCATCCACATGGATGCTACGACGCTAGTACACGCAGCGGGATCCAATCGCTTTAGCGATATGGGCGCGGCGACACAAGGCCGGTCCATTAGAACCAGACTCAGAAGTTAGTTCAGTAAAGAAAACAACGGCCCCACACCCTACATCCTCACCGAACAGTGATAATATTAAAGAATTGGCATTGCTGGCACGGCAGTTTCAGTTCACCCTTGTTGCTTAGAACGCCACAAATTGATTGCGTTTTTTTTACATAGGCGCTTCAGGCCCATAAATAATTATCTTATTTCATTTGCTTCTATTTAAAAATACCTGACTTTTGTCTACTTCCTATCTCGATCAAAAGTCCTTTATGTCAAGTGAAGCAACCATGTATGATTCCATTGATTGTAATTTCAGTCTATTTCAGTAGGATCTAATCAAAGGGGGCGAATATGTTCTGACGAGGTTCAGAACAGCAGTTAAAATGCTGCTAAGAAAGTCCAGATCTACCAAGAGAACTTGTCATCTAGCGCAGCTATTCATTCAACTTTTGAGCAATAATTTTGAGCTGATCCAATAGCCAACCGATGCGAGGCTGGATTTAGCTGAGTGGAAAAACTTTTCTTGAAGAAACTTTTTGATGCTTACCACTAAACAAACGCACACTCCCAGCAGTGCTACAAGACCAGGAACCACCGAGCGCTCAGTTTTATCGATGCCGCATTCCAAAACGCAGGCTCTCCTCCCAGCCAGCGCATTAACATCATTCTGCTCAATTTAGATAACGAGTACAACTGGGTCGGTTCTCGCCGATTGCATGTACAGCATGATGCTTAACCCAAAGAAGACCCTGCGACTCTACAATGAGGAAGCCCTGCAGTGACGCTGGGAAGCCGCCCTACGAATGCAATCAGATCCGGCACACCTGCTGCGATACTGAGCAAACCGGGCTCGCGCAAAAACCTCCACTCCGCCTTTAGCCAAATACAGCCCGGGAGTCGGTTAACTATGCTCAGAGGAGCGCACGGAATACAACGAATTGCGCAGTAGCTGTTCTGATCACACGCATCTTCACGCAGCGTATTCAGCGCAAGCTATCTCAACGGGTCGTCTAGCAGAACAAGCCCAGCATTTTCTTCAGTGACAGTCGCACCGCGCTTACCACCAATGCCGTGCTAGCATAGTGCGAGCAAACCCGCGCGGAGTTGCACTACGTTGCTTCGACCAAGCCAATGCAAATGCTGCTACTTCGAGATCTGCATTAACCAAATGCGCAATAAAATTCTCACTGACCTCCTAGTGAGGGCTTTTGCTGACATCGAAATCATCAAGCCGCTTGCACTGCGGATTAAAAGCAGTGGAGGCCGTACTCGCCCCATCGCCATACATCCCGGCGGCGTTCGTCCCCAAATTAGAGACGTAATAGACTGTCTCTCTACATCTGCAGGCTCCGGAACGCCGCCCGTTGCTTCAACTGTGCTGGTATGCAGAATATCCACTCCGGTCCGATCCGATCCCTGTTCAAAGAGAGCTGGAATCAACCCAGTACTGTAAACCTGTCACATAAGTGATCCAATGAATAAATCTTACACTCGTTCAAACGGCCTACAACCAGATCTTGGATTTCGACGGCATGACGCTATGACAGTCTTATTAAACGAGTTGTCCAATTTAAGAAAATACGATTTTTAACATGGCCTGAACTAAAGTGATCTTTGCTTCTTCCAAACAAAAGTGTTGACATAATCAGTGTAGCTATGAATAATCCGTAAAACCTTATCAGATACATTGGGCTTGGAGTAATCCGCAACTGGATGTAACAAACGCACACTGTCCCTTGGTTGGTCCTCAAGAATCATTAAGCATTGCATCACTCGATCCAGCGCAAGTCCCGATAGCATAACGGAAGCTTCCTCCATACCTTCTTGACGTTCATGTGCTTCGCGAATGTTCACCGCAGGAAAGTTTAAGATAGACGATTCTTCGGTTATCGTTCCACTATCAGACAAAACTGCGCGAGCCTGTGCCTGTAGCGAAATGTAATCAGTAAAGCCCAGTGGCTTAATCGTTCTAACTAGTGGATTAAAAGTTACCCCTTCGCTGTCTATCTTTTTTTGAGTCCGCGGATGCGTAGATACAATGATCGGAAGATGATATTTTTCTGCTATCGTATTCAAAATCGATACCAGGGATCGAAAATTGACTGACGAATCAATATTCTCTTCTCGGTGACTACTCACAACAAAATATGAGTTTGGTGCCAAATTTAAATGGCTCAGGATACTAGATTGGTCAATTTTCGGTCGGTAATGATCAATCACCTCCAGCATCGGGCTACCAGTTTTGATAATGAGCTCCGGAGGAAGTCCTTCACGGATCAAGTTGTCACGTGCAATCGAACTATAAGTCAGATTGACGTCAGCACAGTGATCAATTATTTTTCTGTTAATTTCTTCTGGCACACGTTGGTCATAGCAACGGTTTCCAGCTTCCATATGGAAGATGGGGATTTTTGAACGCTTAGCGGCTATTGCTGCCATACAACTGTTAGTGTCTCCAAGTATCAGCACAGCGTCGGGCTGGCATTCGCGCAACACAGCATCAGACTTCGAGATAACCTGCCCGATAGTATCTGAACTTGTTTGGCCCGCGACACTTAGGAATCGATCAGGGGACCGAATTTCAAGATCTGAGAAGAAGACTTCATTCAACTCATAATCATAATTCTGACCGGTATGGACCACAGTATGATCAGCATAACTATCTAGCCGAGACATGACTCTCGACAGCCTAATTATCTCTGGACGCGTGCCCAGGATTGTCATAATTTTCATTTTACGCATAGACGTTAAATACCAATATACCAACGTTCCACTCAGTCATCTAGCTCCACCGCGTCGCCAGCTATTAGCGCTTTAATAAAGCGTAGCTTTAGCAACAGAGCCTTCATACCTGAAACGTCCAAACGTTCAGTATTATGGGAATTATAATCGGTTGCCTCGCTTATCGTTACGTCACCTTCTTCAACAAATTTTCCGTAGTTGAGATCCCGCATATCAGGCGGCACTTTATAATAGTTACCCAAATCAATTGAACATGACATTTCTTCACGACTGAGCAGGGCCTCAAACAGCTTCTCACCATGCCGCGTCCCAATGACATTGAAGGGATGGTCTGGCCGACCGAGGAGCTCACGCAGTGCCTCGGTCAAGGTCACCAATGTGGCGGCAGGCGCTTTCTGAACAAAAACTTCGCCTGGACGACCATTTGTGAATGCGTATAGCACTAAGTCCACGGCATCATCGAGCGTCATCATGAACCTCGTCATATGAGGGTCAGTGATGGTCAATGGCTGGCCTGCAATGATCTGACTGGCAAAGAGCGGAATAACTGAGCCACGCGAAGCCATAACATTACCATAGCGAGTTACGTTAATGACAGTGTGTGGACTTGTTCTTGATTTTGATACAGCCACTTTCTCCATCATTGCCTTGGAAATACCCATTGCATTTATCGGATAAACAGCTTTGTCGGTGCTCAGGCATATGACACGCTCGACCTTCGCTGCCATTGCCGCCTCAAGAACATTTTCAGTTCCCAACACATTGGTCTTCACGGCTTCCATCGGATGAAACTCACATGACGGAACCTGTTTTAATGCCGCAGCATGAAATATATAATCAGTGCCACGAACAGCATCCAGCACTGACCTGTAGTCGCGAACATCACCGATATAAAATTTTAATTTCGAATCGGAGTATTTTTTCCGCATATCATCTTGTTTTTTTTCATCCCTACTGAAAATCCGGATTTCTCCAATATCAGAATCTAAAAAACGACGAAGCACAGCGTTACCAAAGGAACCCGTTCCTCCAGTAATCAATAAAGTTTTGTTTTTAAACATTTTTGGTCTTCTTTATCCGAAATTTCGCATACTGATGATGAGCTCCGGCCAAGGCCTAGGCTTGAACCCAGTCGCAGTTTGAAAAAGTGATGAATCCAAGGAGCGGTCAATTATAAGTTTCTCATCAGGCACAATTTCAATATTGTGACCGTAAACATCTGAGATCAGCTTAAGCAAGTCATACTTAGAAATTGGGTAACCCGAAACGTGAAAGAGTCCCGTAAGGCTGTCGTCGGCCAGCACGTACTTATGGATGATCCGACCAATTTCTAGTGTTGGTAGGCCGGAGAATATTGCATTCTTATAGCCGCCAACTGGATTTGTTTGAGAAAGAAACCAATTTAAAAGACTTTTATTTCCAGTCAACTCATGCCCGATGATTGATGTCCTTAGCGTCACTGCATTTGGATAATCAACCTCACCGAGCAACTTTGTCCGTCCATAGACATCGTCAGCATCGGGCACATCCACCTCTTTATAGTTGCCTTTTGCTCCAGAAAAGACGCAATCTGTACTTAAATGAATAAGCCTCGAACCTGATAATTGGCATAATCGGGCAAGCCGATGCGGCAACACAGCATTTATAGGAATTGCATAAAGAGGATTCTTTGCGTCAGCAATTTGCTTGATGAGCCCTACGCAATTGATCACAACAGTCGGCTGCACGCGCAGAAGTAAATGTGCTAATTGATCGACGTTTTCGACGTCAATCCCTGTGATCACTCGCTCGCGAACGTTTTCGGGCAACATTCTTAGTGCGCCTTGTGAACGGGCCGTACCTGTGACCTCAATGCCTTCGGCAGCTGCAAAATAGCGGAGGAGGGTGCTTCCCAGCATGCCGCTGGCTCCAAGCACAAGGATATTTGGATAGGATGTCGACATGGCTCAGCCTCTTGACAGACATCATTTAAACTTTCCAGCAAATTTTCCGCTCGGTTCATGGTCCGAAAAACCTTGACGTGCTTCGCTGAAATGTGGCCGTTTTTTGGTTGAGTCGGAGGGTAAGAAGGGAAGCAGGTTTAACGAAGAGCAGATCATTGCGACCTTGAAGGAGCAGGAAGGTGGTAAGACAACGGCGGAGGTTTGCCGCCGCCACGGGATCAGCTCGGTGACGTTCTAAAAGTTGAAGTCGAAGTTCGGCAGTTTGGATGTGTCCGAAGCCCGCCGGATGCGGTCCCTTGAAGAGGTGCTCAACAATGCCGTTCTGAAGGATCTGGCATCACGAAATTGGTAACGCCAGGCGTTAAGCGAGAGGCCGTCGCCCACGGCAGGGAGTATCATTGGGTGAGCAAGCGTCGGGCGTGTGAACTGGTTGGTTTGAGCTGCAGTAGCCGACGGAATCGGATGACGTCGCGCTGCGGCAACGGCTGCGCGAATTGGCGGCGGAATGTCGTCGGTTCGACCACCGCCGCGTGGGCTATCTGCTGGCGCGGCACGTCATCAGACTTAACCACAAGAAGATGCTGCGCCTCTACCGCGAGGAAGGACTGCGCATGTGTGGCCGTGAGCTGGCGCTGGGCACGCGCAGGCCAATGATCCTACCGGATGGTCTGGGCCAGCGTTGGAGCCTCGACTTCGTCTCAAACAGTCTGATCTCAAGCCAAACACGGTAGTCAGCGATAATGGTTACGAACTGACCTCGTCAACTATCCTGCGCTGGTCGCAGGGGCAGCGCGTCTAGTACCACTACACCACGCCGTACCAGCCGGTGCAGAACGGGTTCGTCAAGAGTTTCAGTGGCCGGCTGTGCGACAAATGCCTGAACGAGACACTGTTCACCACGCCGGCCCATGCCCGGTTCGGGTTGGCAGCTTGGCGGCATGATTACACTACGGTCGGGCCACAGTCGAAACTGGGTGGCAGGACCCCCGCCGCGATCGCCGTCCAACGTGTCTGGGGGCATGCCCCCAGACACGTCGGCGTCCCATCAAACAATCACCGTGAAGGAGCCAGACTGTAAGCCGGGCGCTGACCCCACTTGCGCTGATCGTTGACAGCATCGACTTTGCGCGCCCCTGCAATGATTGGGGCGCTTCTGCTGTGATAATCCCTAGTGACAATCTTGTGAGTAAGGGGGTTCAGCCGTTTGAGGTGTTCACCGGCGCTAGCAGGCGCAGGGATTGGCCGCCTGAGGTGAGGGCATCGATTGTCGCGGGGTGCTGGCCTAGAGGTGAGCCGGTCAGCGCGGTCGGCCGGTGCCATGCGCTGGATCGGTAGCAGACTTATCGCTGACGCAAAGTGCTGATCAGGCAGTTCAAGGAACAGAGAATGGAAGCTTTCTCATTGGAGGCAAAAGGTGCTGGCTTTGTGCCAGCGGTGATCACACCTGACCTTGTTCCAGACGCTGGGCCTTCACGCTGCAGCCCACGCCGTCGACGCCGCGCTGCATCTACGGTGGTCGAGCTGGAGATCGATGGCGTCGCTGTAAAGATAGCTCGCGGTGCCGATGCTGGTGTTATCGCAGCGGTTATTGACGCGCCCAGGACGCGTGCGCGATCGGCCCGGGCCCTGCCACGCGAGTGTTGTTGGCAACGCGGCCATTGGATTTCCGCAAATGCCCTCACGCGCTGGCTGCACTCGTCAGCGGTGAGCGAACGGCGGGCGTGCCGTGTCATCGATGCCGATCGCAAGAGCGTGCGCTATCGTTCCACCCGGGACGATGACACTGCTCTGCGCGAGAAGCTGCGCGGGCTGGCCAACCAGCGTCGCCGGTTCGGCTATCGCCGTTTGCATATCCTGCTGCGCCGGGAGGGCGTGATGATCAACCGGAAGAAGACCCAGCGGCTCCACAAGGAGGAAGGTCTATGGCCCCAGCGCCGAGCGCAGCCGCCGCCTGCTCGACCAGATGGAGCTGCAGCTCGAAGATCTCGAGGCCGACGC
>NZ_JAUBTB010000155.1:0-9648 GCF_036704965.1 Microcoleus sp. F10-B2
TATCACCTGAAAGAAAACCTTTACAAACTTGGTGGTTCTAAGCAGCGGTTACGAAAGGTGGAAACAAACCTATGGCATGGCCAGATTGATAGAGCAATATCGAGTTTTGCCGACGGGAAAGTACCTCAAGTAAATAACTTTCTGGCTTACCTAGAAAGACATAGAGAACGTATTCCTGATTATCAGGCTATCCAGTCTAAAGGGATAACAATTGGTTCGGGTGCTGTGGAGTCTACAATTAAACAGATTGGAAAGAGAATCAAGATATCAGGAGCGCAGTGGAATCGTAATAATATTGCTCAAGTTCTGAAACATCGCTGTGCTTATCTAAATCTAGCTATGAGCTAAACAGTATTTATACTCATTGCATATTTGAGATGCTCCCAGGGCGATCGCACTTGACCCAAAATCGCACTTGAAAACCCCGACTTCTTTAAGGCGTCGGGATTCTCGCCTTCACTGCCAACCTTTTCTAAACAGTCTTAGCCCACTCGATCCAAGTTTCCATCGGGCGGAAACCCACTGATTTGTAAAGCTTTGTCGCCCCCGTCAAACTGTCAGCATCAACGCTGAGTTTAGCTGTGTTTGCACCCGCTGCTTTCAACTTATGCAAACCAGCTAATAGCATCGCTTTTCCTAAACCCATTTTCCGAAAGTCGCGCCTCGTACCCAACAATTCAATCCAGCCGTCTTTTGTGCCGCTGCGGGCGTTTTTTTGGGGTTTGATTTGACAGTCGCAGAAAGCTGCAAATTTACGATCGCCCGAAACAGCAATCAAGTCTAATTCCGGCTGATAATTCGGATCTTGCATCCAGTAGCGCACGGTTTCCGCAGTTAAATCGTGGTGATTCCAGTGATCGATAAATGACTGGTTGAACATCTCTACCCAAGGTTGGATGTCTTGTTCTCCTGATACGTGAGTCAGTGCAAAATCTGCGGGGAATTCCGGCGCGGGAATCGGTTCGGCGAGGGATCGGGCCATTGTCCAAAAATAGCGATCGACCTCAAAGCCCTGTTTCTCTAACAGCCGCATCTCATCGGTTTTGTCCTCGCGGCTGTAGGTACGCAATTTTGCCGGCAGATTGCGTTCTTTTCCTACTTCGCGCAGCCGTTTTTCTGCCCATTTAATGATATCTTTCTCCAAACCTAAGCCGCGCAGGTTTGGATGCACGTAAAACCAGAGACAAGCGTCGATTTCAGCCGGGGAATCGGGCATATCTAAGAGTGCTAAACCGATGAGTTTGTAATTACCATCTTCCCACAACTGCACGTCGCGGGCTTTGTCGAGTTTGGGCGCATCAAGTATTAGCTTGAGTTCAGTAGCTGAGACTTCTTCGCCGAGTCTATCTACTGCTTCGCAAGCATCGATTAAATTGGCGATCGCGCACCAGTCAGTTTCGCCCTTGTAGGAGCGTGTTGTCAAGATATTCATAGAAAACTTGCAATCCGTAATTTCGGACTGTTCCTTTTAATTGGTATGGGCAAACAAGTACAGTAATTCCGACATTTTGCACAAATGTCAGTAACAGGCAAGATGCCTGTTCCACAAGAAATAAAAGTTCTTGTGGGGCGGGTTCGCGTGACCGCACCTAAACCGCTTTTAGTATTTGAGAAGGGTGTCGATAAAACTCAGAAACCTGTTTATATCACCCAGGCTTTCAGGTTTTATCTAATTAGGCAATCATAAAAATTGGTTGGCCATTTCAGGCTAGTTTTGTAGGTGAGCTTATGGCTCGATGTTGATGAGTCGCGCTCTCTTTCGTTACCAAGCCTGGTGCTTAAGTAACTACTACGGTTTGAATAAAGTTTCTACAGCTAAGTAAAGAAGTTGTCACCCCCACCGGGTAGTTGATTTTTACTTTTGCTCTGTTTTACAATCAATCCTTTTTCAGGTATTTTTGGCTCCTCCTGTTAACTCGCCCGATCGGGGGAGGGTAGAAGTTGAACTTATTTAAAAGTTACCTATTTCAACTATAACCTAAGCCGTTTTTTTTTGCAAGTTTGAAATTGAGGGAATCTTGCTAGTATTAACGATGCTGGCATTTGAGGGCAGGAGCGATCGCGCTTTCAACCTGCCGGAACTGTAATTTTTATAACGTTTTTCCCGGAGTTGAGGATTTAATTTTATCCAAACGTTAAACTAACGTTAAACAGTTTTTTCAGATTTATATGAGGTAAATATGCTCGACAACCTCGATTTAGATATCTCCCTGGATAAAGAAACCTACGATGCCAAGATAGAAGTTTTAATGCAACAGTTGCGATCGCTCCAACTGGCCTGCTGGGAAAAAAAATTGCCCGCAATTATCGTCCTCGAAGGTTGGGCAGCCGCTGGCAAAGGCGCTTTAGTCAAACAAATGGTAGGGTATATGGACCCGCGGGGGTTTGCCGTCCACCCGATTTGGCCGCCGTCAGCAGCAGAAATGGGCTATCCTTTTCTGTGGCGGTTTTGGCAGAAACTTCCGGCCCGCGGCAAAATTGGTTTTTTCTACCACAGTTGGTACACTCATGTTTTAGAAGACCGGTTGTTCGATCGAGTCTCCGACGCCCAAGTACCCACAGTCATCAGGCAAATCAACGCCTTCGAGCGGCAGATGGTAGATGACGGCGCGGCAATCGCCAAATTTTGGATTCACTTGAGCAAAAAAGAACTCAAGCACCGGCTCAAAAAACTAGAAGACGACACCTTACAAGCTTGGCGAGTGCGGCCCGAAGACTGGAAACAAGCCAAAAAATACCAAGAATACACAACTTTGGCAGAAGAAATGGTAGCCCAAACCGGCACGGGCCCGGCACCTTGGACGCTAGTAGAAGGCGATTGTCAGCGGTGGGCGAGAGTCAAAGTTTTAACGCAAATGGCCGCGACAATTACAGAAGCCTTAGACAGACTGCCGATGCAATCTGCACCCGTGAAATTGCCGCCTCAAGAAAGGTTGCAACCCACCGAACCAGACTTGCTGGCCCAAGTAGATTTAACTCAATCGCTGTCGCCCGACGAATACAAACAGCAACTTCGCGAGGAACAAACCCGTTTTGGCAAACTGCAACAAAGCATTTACGAAGAAGAAATCCCCGTGTTAGTGCTGTTTGAAGGTTGGGACGCCGCCGGTAAAGGAGGAGCAATCAAACGCTTGACGGATGTATTAGACCCCCGCAGTTACACCGTTAATGCCTTTGCGGCCCCGACGGACGAAGAAAAAGCCCACCCATACCTCTGGCGGTTCTGGCGACGGCTGCCAACGGCTGGTAAAATCAGCATTTGCGATCGCAGTTGGTATGGTAGAGTGCTCGTCGAGCGAGTGGAAGGATTTGCCGCCGAACCCGAATGGCGGCGAGCTTACCAGGAAATCAACGAATTTGAGGAGCAACTCACCAGTTTCGGTTGTGTCTTAGTTAAATTCTGGCTGCACATCAGTCCTGACGAACAACTAAAGCGGTTTACAGAGCGGCAAAACAATCCATTTAAACAATACAAACTCACTCCTGAAGATTGGCGGAATCGGGAAAAGTGGAATTATTATGAAGTGGCGGTGAATCAAATGATTCAGCGCACCAGTGCGCCTGCTGCTCCCTGGACGCTAATTGCGGCCGATAACAAGTATTATGCTCGTGTTAAAGTAATTCAAACGGTAACGCAGGCAATTCGGAATCAACTGAAGCGCCGATAAATTGGGATTGGTGAATGGGTAACAGGTAATGGGAAAAAAAGCAGGCAGCAGAAAGCAGGCTTGAAGTGCCAATTTCACCTGCGGCTTGCTCGATTCATTACCAATTATCAATCAACCATTACCAGTTATCAATTACCAATTAACTGTCAGGAATCTGTGACTGGAAGTAGCGGGCTTGCAGCCTGCAACCAATAGTTGATAGCTGACCGGAAGCGAGCATTAGAATAAATGCGATCGGACTGCGTTATTGGCGAAAGTTAAAAACCCACCGAGGGCAGTATTTCCTCCCGCAGCTAAATTCGCGCTCGTTTCCAAACTTCTGTACTAATTTATGAAGACACAGAATATTGCAAGATGCCAGAACTGTTAGCTCGCATTCTATTTCTATTCCTCCTTTTCTCACTGATCAAATCGTGGTGGGATCAATCAGGAGGCAAAGACAATCCATTATTAGACCGGCTGCGCGTTTTGTTGCTGATCAGCCTTTTGTTCCTGGCTTTTTTTGCACCAGATACGCCAGTAGGAGCCGCGATTTTCGGCCTAATAGCCTTCTTCTTTAAGCCGCTGGGTTTTTCCATCACGCTGCTGGTGATTGCATCGGCGCTGATCACGAACGGGGGCATCCGCAACCCAGCGCCGAGAATGATCCTGGCAGCGCTGCTAGTTTTGATCCTTTCGAGTATGCCAGTTGTCGCTTACTGGTTCGCCGACCAAGCAGAACGGGACGCTGCCGCAGCCTCCCGCACAGTTTGCTGCGACGAAACAGCCGCGGCAATCGTCCTGCTGGGCAAGGGAACCACTCAGCCTCACATCGCTAACCGAGTGGCGATTCAACTGACAGATACAGGCAATCGCCTGCCCTATGCTGCCGTCTTGTACAGCAAAAAAGTGGCACCTATGGTCATCGTTACCGCTGGCCCGAGGCCCGAGTTGGAGGGTTCTGTTGGCGAAGCTAAGGATATCGAGACTTTGCTGGCAAACAACATGGGCGTGCCGCGCAGCAGTATCGTTCTCGACGATAACGGCAGCAACATACGCACCAGCGCTGAAGAAGTGAGAAAGATACTCGACAGCCGCGGCGCCCCGCGCAAAGTAATCCTGGTAACATCTGCGATTCAGATGCGCCGTGCCAGCCTCGCTTTTGCGAATATGGGAATCCAGGTGATTCCTAGGGCTACCGACTTCTACACTTATCAACCCACATCAGGAGGAAAATCCAGATTCCGCTTAGACGCGGGAGATTTTCTCCCCAGTGCAGAAGCTTTGGTAACTACGACGCGAGTATTCGATGAATATTTCGGGTCCTTCTATTACTATTTGCGCGGCTGGCAAGCTCCCAGGGCCTAAAGTGGCAAGTTGCTGGTGTTTTTCTGAGGCAACAGCGACTGCTCCCCAGATTGGTTTAAAATCTGATGAGAAGAAGACCTTTGTGGGGAGCTGTATTTTTTTCTCATTCCGGCGGGGTCGCCGACGATCAAGTTTGCCATGAATGCAAACAATACCCAAAAGATAACTGGCTCCCACTGGGATTTTTTGGGCGGTGCTTCTGCCGCTTTGACAGATTCAACGTTGACTTTGATGTCTAGTTTGCCTTCAATTTCTTTGCCTTTGAGAACTCCGTCCTTGCATACACCCTTAAAAATCATGGGAGCGGGTTTTGGTGCTTCTGCTTTCGCTTCTTCTGCCATTTTTTTATCCTGGTTTTGGTAGATTCGGTTGGATAGTACATTCTTAAAGGTTCGGGGGTTTTCCGGAAAGGATTGCGCGAACTCTGAAAGAATTAAGTTAAATATGCACCCCGCCCCTTGCTGGGGCTTAAAAATAACAACCTGAAGGCATTTCCAGCTAGTGTTTGTTTGTTTTGGGTAGCAGTGTTGCCTTGAAGCTGCTACTTATATATCCGGGTGAAGGGGAGATTTTTATGCAAAGTACAGGTTTTTTGTGAAAAATTTATTTGCTCCCGGCGGGCAGAAACGTCAATAGCCTGAAGTTCGAGCTTGGTTGAGCTCCCCGAAGAAACCCAGTTTCTTCCCGCAGCGGGCCCAAGTGACGCAATTCGGTTAATAAACGGGGTTTCTGGCTCAATATCGCGCCAGGAATGCCAATCTAAAATCTCAAATAATCTAAATAATCGAGAGTGAAAATATCCACCAGTCAACTATCTTCCTTGGAACCGGAACAACTGGCAGCTTGGGCAAAAGAGGCAATAAATCGCAGTAAATCAGGTCAAATCCCCGCGTACATACCTCTCCTAGCGCAAGCCGACAGAGAAGGGTTTGCCGTGCAAATTCGGGCAAGTGACGGTCAAATTTTGAGTTGGGGTAGCATTGCTCAAACATTCCCGCTGATGAGTGCAGTCAAGCCCTTCGTCCTGCTTTATTTGCTGTGCGAATTGGGCGAAAAAAGGGTATTTGACTGCGTTGGCTGCGAGCCTTCGGAACTGCCTTTCAATTCCTTAACTCAACTCGAAATAGACCGAGGGAAGCCGAGAAATCCGATGATTAATAGCGGAGCGATCGCCCTAGCGTCTTTGATTCCCGGTCAAAATGCTGTGGCGCGCTGTCAAAACTTGCGAACTTGGCTGAATCAACAGGCTAACAGTCAGTTATTTGTTGACGAGTTAATGCTCGATTCAGTGAAGGAAAACCCGAATCAAAATAATTGGAATCTCACCTTAAGAATGGTAGAATCTGGTTACATTCAAAATGCGAAAATTGCTTTAGAAACTTACAATCGCGTTTGCTGTTTGTCTGGAACTGTGGAGGATTTAGCTAAGCTGGGGATGGTTTTGGTAAATAGTGGCGATCGAGCAATGGGGGAAAACTGCCGTACTGTCAAAGCACTGATGGCAACTTGCGGTTTGTACGAAGCATCGGGCCGCTTTGCGCTGCGGGTGGGACTGCCTGCCAAGTCGGGCGTTAGCGGGGCAATGCTGTCGGTAATTCCGGGCCAAGGTGCGATCGGCTTTTACAGTCCGCCCCTGGATAAAGAGGGAAATTCTGTCGCCGGCTTATTTCTGTTAGAAAAAATAGCTAAAACTTTGCGGCTGAGCGTATTTGATTAGATGAAATTGCACTTTTATTTTCCCTTTAATTTCCCCAAAATATTGGCAATTAGGAAACAATATAATTCCGGAGGGGCGGGTTTTACCACAATATCTAATCAGTACAAACAAGCTTAATAAACCCGCCCCCACACCGCTAATAATCTACATCAACCAACACGGGCGATTGCCTGTAAAAAATGTATATTTCGATTTTCCGTGGGGCGGGGGCGGGTTTTTGAGATTATTTGTTTAAGGCGTAGCTTGTCGAAAAACCCGCCCCTACAACCAATATTTTAATTCCCCAGTATCAAGTAATTGGGCCTAATTAACAGGACATAATATCACAACTAATGCCCCATGCCCCATGCCCGATAACTAATTCTTTTCGCCCAAAATAGCATAAACCACAGTCTTTTCTTTTTTGCCGCGCAATTGAATCGCTCCTACTTTTTGGCCTTCGTAGCGATCGCGCACATAAGAAAAAGTCCTCGCCGTCACCAATAAATTAAAAGGACTGTCAGAAACAATTTCCTTATTCATCGCCTCCAATCTAGCAGCAACGTTGACAGCATCGCCGATCACAGAATAATTCAAACGCCGGGAACCGCCCACGCTACCAGCAACTAACTGTCCGGTATGCAAACCGATGCCAAACTTAATTAAAGGTTTGCGTTCGCTTCTAAGCTGCTGATTAAGTTGGTGCAGCCTTTCGTGCATCGCAATGCAAGCCGCAACTGCATTCAAAGCATCTTGTTGAACTTGTCGATATTCAGTATGGCAAAAAGGCACTCCAAAAACTGCCATAATTGCATCGCCGATGTATTTATCTACAACGCCGCCGTGATCCATAATACAGTTAGTCATCGCTTCCAAATAATTGTTCAACCAGGTGAGCAAATCTCGCGGTCGCATTTTTTCTGAAATCGAAGTAAAACTGCGAATATCCATAAACAGCACCGTTGCTGTAAGTTCTTGAGGTTCGAGTTCTCCCTGTTCAAATATCTCAGCTTTGCGTTCCCAAATAAGCTGAGCTGTCTCTGGAGCGACGTGCTTTTCAAATAACCTCATCAACTGCTGCTTTTCGTACTGTTCCCGCAGTTGCAAAGCAGTGCCAGCTAAAATGAGAGTACCGATAGGTGCGGCAATCGGAACCCACCAAAAAAAGAAGCCAAATAACAAAGCAGCAGCCCCAATCCAAACAACAGGTAAACCGAGAGCGATCGCAATTCTATCTTTAACACCTCGGTTGCCCAGAACCAAAGCGGTAAGGGGGCCAATCCCCAACAATAACAAAATTTCTAGCAGTACCGGCAGCCGCCGCAGCAAGCGTTGATTGAGCAAATTGTCAACCAAGGCTGCATATAAATAAACCCCACCCGTAGTTTTGTTGAGAGGTGAAGAAATCGGGTCAAAACCGGTAGCAACTATGCCCACTAAAACTAACTTATTAGTCAGAGCATCTGCGGGAATTCTACCTTCTACGACATCAACAAAAGCATAGGTAGGTAAATTTTCTGTTTTCCCCGGCCAGTTAACCCAGACTTTTTTTTCCGACCTATTTTTTGAGTGTGGGAGCCATACTGGATCTTGGGGATTAGCAGCATTGTATCTGTGAGTCATTGCTAAACCGAAATTAGGAATCCCGTTGAGAAAGATTTTTGACTTGCGGCTAATACCGTCACTATCGGCTTCCTGGCTGATGTGGCCGACACCTGCGGCGGCTGCTTTTAAAGATGCTACGGGTTCTTCTTTAATGGTTCTAGGGATTACGACTTTGCCGTTGGCGGCAATTGCAGCCGCTAAAATATCATCTTTCGGACTTGGATCGAGGAAAAGAATGTCAAAACCAACGCCTGTGGGGGGAGATTTTTTCAGCGCTTCTAGCAGTTGGGCGTAGCGGTTGCGGGGCCAAGGAAATTTACCGTATTCCTGCAAGGAATGCCGTTCGATCGCAATTACCGCAATTCTTGAGTCCCATCCGGGATTTGGTAATATACCCGATTCTCGAATTTGAAATAGCGTTTTGTATCCCAAATATTCTAGCGGCTTCCACATTCCCAGTTGCAGCATGGCTACAGACATTATACCTGCTATGGCACCTGTCATCCAGGGAGGATTTGTGATTATATATTGCCGCAGGCCGATCAGTTGATTGTGTTTGAGATGATCGATCCATTTTTTAAACTTCATGCAATTAATTTGACGCAAAAATTGACATTCGAGTCCGACCTTCGAGAGGAGTGCAAGTCATTCGATTTTAGATTTTAGATTTTAGATTTTGGATTTTGGATTGACCCCACGGATCGAGTCGGGGGATTGAGAATTTTAGATTTTAGATTTTGGATCGATCCCACTAATCGATCGCGTGGCGGGTACCACCTTTGAAATTTTTGGTCATGAAGTTTTACAATACCGTAAGGGCGAAGGGTTGGCGCAAAAATTATTGATTTTGACTAATCTGTTGGGCATCTAAATTGTATTTTTCGACTTGCGGGACACCCCACAATAATTGCATCAAACTTAACTGTAAGATTTAGATGCACCGGGGCTGAGGGAGTTTCACCGCGAAATGCTTCGCACTTACACGTGATAATCAACTCAGATAGGACTTACAATCTAACTCAGATCCTCAGAGACTGCCCGCGCACTTTACTCTTAAATAGGTTGTTTAGGGAACAGCGAGGCTGTAATGCCGTTCTGTGATTGACGGGCCTCGCACTACGATTTTGAGGCGGCGGCTTGGAGGTAAAATTCCTTGGATTTTGAAGTTGCCATTTCGATCGATCTTAATCGCTTCGTTGTTGACATAAATTATGTCGATCGGGTTAATTTGACCGCTGAAGCGATAGATATTGCCGCTGAGACGCAGCTAGATTGTATAATATAAAAAAATAAGCAATCATTAGTTATAGTGTATGCCAGCCAAAAATCATC
>NZ_JAUBTB010000156.1:0-9576 GCF_036704965.1 Microcoleus sp. F10-B2
GTTTTTGGCTGGCATACACTATAACTAATGATTGCTTATTTTTTTATATTATACAATCTAGCTGCGTCTCAGCTTAAAGATGGTCAGTTTCGGATTGCTACTTCAAAAGGAGGCACTAATAATTCTTTTCAGCAGCCGGGAAGTTTTCACGGTCAAGGAAGTCCAGATCGAGATGAGCGCCAGCACGAAATATTGCAGTATTTCCACATAATCGATGGGGCGCTGCACGAATATTTGCACAATAAAAAAGCTCCTTTAGTGTTAGCTGGAGTTGAGTATTTGCTCCCGCTTTACCGAGAAGCAAATACCTACCGGCATTTAGTTGAAGAAGGAATTACAGGCAATCAGAAACTTCTCAAGCCGGAAGAGTTGCGGGCCGAAGCTTTGCCGCTGGTGGAACCTTTGTTTTTGCAGGCTCAGTCAGAGGCGATCGCACAATACCGCGATCTGACAGGAAGCGATAAAATTTCTGCTGATTTGAAAGAAGCTGTTTCGGCTGCTTATTTTGGACGGGTCGATCGACTATTTGTTGCTCTTGGCGTTCAGCAGTGGGGTACTTTTAATCCCGATACGAACTCGGTGCAAATCCACCCAGATGCAGAATTGGGCGACGAAGATTTGTTGAATGCCGCAGCAATTCAAACTATTCTCAACGGCGGAACTGTTTACGCAGTGCCGCCGGAAAAAGTGCCGGACGAGGCGCCTTTAGCTGCTATTTTTCGCTATTAATTCACTAGGTTTAAACCAATGGAATCTACTTCAATGACAAATTCCGACAAACAAAACCAAAGTAGCAGCGGCGATACCGAACGCTGGGCATCTTTAATTGGCGGCGGCGCCCTGGTGCTTTTTGGTTTGTCGCAGCGTTCTTTGCGAGGTGCTTTGCTGGCGGTTGCGGGTGGCGGTTTAGCGGCGCGCGGGCTGGGGGTTGTGGAGGGTTTGCAGTCGGCCGCAGATCCGAATCAAAGCATTAAAGTTGAAAAGACGGTGACGATCGACAAACCGGCTGATGAATTGTACCGTTTATGGCGCAATTTTGAAAATTTGCCTCGGTTTATGAAGCATCTCAAACACGTTGCGGTCATCGATGAAAAACGTTCTCACTGGATTGCCAGCGCGCCGATGGGCAATAGCGTGGAATGGGATGCAGAGATTGTCCGCGAAGAAGAAAATCGCTTAATTGCTTGGGCGTCTGTTGAAGGAGCTGATATTGAGAATTCAGGTTTTGTGCGCTTTCAACCGGCACCTGCAGGACGCGGTACTGAGGTAAAAGTTGTCATCGAATACAACCCTCCGGGCGGTGCAATTGCTGCTGGTGCTGCTAAACTATTTGGCGAAGCTCCCGAACAGCAAATTGCCGACGATTTGCGCCGCTTTAAGCAGTTGATGGAAACTGGGGAAATAGCGACTACGGAAGGTCAATCTTCGGGCCGCAAGTAAGTATAGCACTTTTGGTGGTAAGCCCTTGTAGGGACCCGGCGAGTGTAGGGACTTAGGGCAAGCCCATAGGTGTTCAACTTAAGCTTTTTGTCCACCAGTCCTCCCGCCGGCCCTCCGGGTCCGCCAGGGAATGAATTCCCTGTCTAATAGCTAAAGTCCTCTCAAAGAGGACTGAAAAACTCATGAGTCGTCTTCAGACGACTTGAGCTTTGAGGCTCTTGTTTCAACCGCTGTCGGACTATCGGTTGTACGTTAAGTTGACACCTATTGACTCTTGGAGTGTCCCTACGGCATGAGCGATCGATCGGGACTAAAGTCCTTACTAGAAACCGTAGAGTTTGTGCGGGCAACCTATTTATTTTTGAGATTATTAACTGATGTCCTCAGAAGTAGTTTTTGGAAATGCGGGCGCTGAAGGTGCAAGTCGCGGCGGGTGGTTTGCTGGTCACTTTATGACCCCTGAAGACGACCCGCGATCGACTTCTGTTTTAGAAGTAAAATGGGGCACTCACCCCGCCGGAGATTGTAGGACTCAGTGGGCGGTAAATGCGACAGCCACGACGCTTTCTATCCTGGTAAAAGGGCGGTTTCGCCTGCAATTTCCCGAACAAGAAATATTGCTTTCTCGCGAAGGAGATTATGCTCTCTGGCTGTCGGGAGTGCCTCATTCTTGGTCTGCCGAGGAGGATTCGGTAATCGTGACTGTGCGGTGGCCTTCCCTGTCGGGAGATAGTTCTGGCGTTAAGAATTAACTTTAATTTCGGGCACCAAAACACGGCCGCTATAACCCGCGCCCTGGTAGCGATCGATCGCCTCTGATGCGATAACACCCGCTTTCCCACTCTCCACCAGCGCTACGCAAGCACCGCCAAAACCTCCGCCCGTCAGCCTTGCGCCGAAGACTCCGGGGATTGACTGCAAGATGGCTGCCAGCGCGTCTACTGCAGGCACCGAAACTTCGTAGTCGTCGCGCTGACTGGCGTGGGAAGCATTCATTAACTCGCCAAAACGTTTTGCTGGCAAAGATTTTACCGCTTGGAGCACGCGGTTGTTTTCGGTAACGACGTGCCGCGCTCGCTTTCTGAGGGGTTCCGGCAATACTTCGATAGCTTGGGGATCGGCGATATCCCTGAGAGCTTTAACTCCCAATATCCGCGCGGATTCCTCGCACTCGGCGCGCCGCTGGTTGTAGCCGCTTCCGGCTGCTAGTTGGTGGCTTTCGCCGCTGTCAATTACTAAAATTTCTGTGCCTGTGGGAAAAGGTATCGGGCGGCATTTGAGGCTGCGGGTGTCGATCAATAGCATGGTGTTGGTGTCTGCTAAACTCGACGCCATTTGATCCATGATCCCGCAGTTCAAGCCGGCATAGCGGATTTCGGCTAGCTGTCCGATTTGAGCTAGGCGCACGTCGTCTATGGGGAGGTTCAGCAGCGCGCGCATTCCTCTGAGGGTTGCTATTTCTAAAGCGGCGCTGCTGGACAAACCGGCTCCGATCGGCACATTGGAGGTAATGTAGAGATTTATTGGCGGTATTTTGTATCCTTCTTTTTCTAAAAGTCTCAGGCAGCCACAGATATAAGTGACAAATTTTTGCGGTATGGTATCTTCGTCTGAATAATTTATGAGTTCGTCATATTCTGCTGAATAAAAATGGTGTCGATTGTCGCTGCTGAAGCCGATTTGTACTGTTGTGCGTTGGGGAATCGCAGTTGGAAGTACAAATCCATCGTTGTAGTCTGTGTGTTCGCCCAGCAGGTTTACTCTTCCGGGGGCGCTGGCTGTGATTTTGGGTAATGTACCAAATACTCGTTGGAATTTCATTTTTGGGGAAGTGGTAATTGGTTCTTGGTTATTTGTTATTGGTTATTTGTTATTGGTTATTTGGAAAAACAGCTATCCGTGTGTCCGTGACTTACGTGTTGTGCTGTTGGTAATTGGGAAGAAATAAATTTATTTTTTATCGTTTGTCATTATTATAGTGCCCAAGTTTTTTGGTTAATTCAACCCCTGTTAACAAAAATAAACATCACCTTAGGTAGGGAAGAGATATTGAGCTGTGATAGAATGACAGGCTAAGATTTCTCCAAAAATTCAAAAAATGCGATCGACCAGACCCCGGAAACAGTTTGCTCAACATTGGCTCAAAAGCGAGAAAGCCTTAGATAAGATTGTGAAAGCGGCTTCTTTGGATCGCGATCGCGTCCTGGAAATTGGGCCGGGTACGGGGATTCTGACTCGGCGTTTGCTGCCTGCGGCTGAGTCTGTTGTTGCTGTGGAGATCGATCGAGATTTGTGTCTCAAGCTAGCCAAACAACTCGGCAAAACCGACAATTTTTTACTGCTGCAAGGCGACATCCTGGAAATGGACTTAGATGCTGAACTAACGGCTTTTCCAAAATTCCAAAATCCCAATAAAGTTGTTGCCAATATTCCTTATAATATTACCGGCCCGATCCTGCAAAAACTGCTGGGAACGATATCTGTTCCTGCTGCTAAACCCTTCGATGCGATCGTGCTCTTAGTGCAGAAAGAAGTGGCCCAAAGGCTTTACGCTAAACCGGGTTCGACAGCTTTTGGCGCTTTGTCGGTGCGGGTGCAGTATTTAGCAGAATGCGAGTTAATTTGCGATGTACCCTCTAAAGACTTTTTTCCGCCGCCAAAAGTCGATTCCGCCGTGGTGCGGCTGCTTCCCAGACAGATAGAAACTGCGGCGGTTAATCCGCGCTATTTGGAGAATTTAGTTAAGTTGGGATTTGGTAGCAAGCGCAAGATGCTGCGAAATAATTTGAAAGGGGCTGTGGATTTAGATAAACTCGTTCAATTGCTAGAAGAGTTACAGATAAATCCTCAATCTCGCGCTGAAGATTTAAGCGTGGAGCAATGGGTAAATTTGAGTAATAATATTATGTCCAGTCATTTGAATGGGAGTCAGGAATGTTTAAGAGACTTACTATCCTAATTTTCGTGTCATTGTTATCGATTACGCCCCCTGTTGGTCAGAAAAATGTTGAGGCAGTAATGAATGTTGAGACAGTACGGAATGTTGAGACAGTACTGCAATCTTTACCCACTAAATATTCAGGGACATACCAATGGGTAAATTCTCAAGAATCATGGAGTGTTGTGGTCTCTATTTCCGATTCAAAAGCATTGAATGAGAGCGATATTGAACTGAACGGAATCGAAAGATTTGTGAATGAGAAAACCCAAGAGGTTTATGAGTCTAAAATTCGAGTGCTCATCAATATTCGCAGCTTAAATTTCGTGATGGAAGAGATATATTCTCAGAAGGAGGATGGATTTATTCCAATGGTTTATCGTGGAACGATGTCACCAGATTTAAGAGACATCAAGGCTGAGTGGGTTAGCGGAGACGGCGCAATAGTTGTAATGACTTTGAGAGCAATGGTGCGCTGATGGCAGCCGTTGCCTAACTTCTGTGGAGCGGCGAAATTCAAATTGTGTTTTTATTGTTTGCATTTCCTCAAACATAACTATCTAACGTGTTTATTTCAGCCTCATGGGAATTTTAATAATAAATTCTGCACCTTTCCCCGGTGCAGAAATACACTGCAATTCGCCTTGATGTCTTGCTGTGATAATTTGATAGCTGATCGATAAACCCAATCCTATGCCTTTTCCTACTGGTTTAGTGGTAAAAAATGGATTAAATAACTGCTTCATCACCGATTCAGTTATTTCTGGCCCGTTGTTGCTAATTCGGATTTCTACCACTTCACTGTCTGAAAGTTTAGTAGAAATTTTGATGAGGGGACGATTAGCTTCATTGGCGGCTGCAATCGCACTGTGACTGTCATCTTCTAAAGCATCAATAGCATTAGCCAGGATATTCATAAATACTTGATTTAGCTGTCCGGGATAGCACTCTATTTTCGGGAAATTGCCATATTCTTTGATAATTTGAATGCTGCACAAACCGGGCTTAGCATTCAATCTGCTTTGCAAAATCATCAGTGTGCTGTCAATTCCTTCGTGAATGTCGGCTAATTTCATTTCTGCTTCATCATGGCGAGAAAAAATTCGCAGCGACTTGACAATACCGAGAATGCGCTCGGCACCTTTTTTTATAGAAATTAATATTTTACGCAGGTCAGATTTGATAAAATCTAAATCTACAGAATTGAGTTTTTCTTTAACTGCGGGTAGGGGATTGGGATACTGCTCTTGATAGATATTGACCACTTCTAGCAAACTATCGGCATACTCGCTAGCGGGAGTAACATTGCCGTAAATAAAGTTAATCGGATTGTTGATTTCGTGAGCAACCCCAGCGACCAATTGCCCTAAAGAGGACATTTTTTCGCTGTGAATTAGGTTGGATTGAGCCTGCTTCAATTCAGACAATGCTTGTTCGAGCTGTTGAGTTTGACATTTTAACTCTGCCGTACGTTCCTCAACTCGAATTTCTAATTCTTCTTTAGCTTTTTTTAGTGCAGCTTCTGCTAATTGGCGCTCGACAATTTCCGATGCTAGGAGTCGGTTTGCCAATTCTAACTGTTGAGTTTGAGACTTTAACTCTGCGGTGCGTTCCTCAACTCGAATTTCTAATTCTTCTTTGGCTTTTTTTAGTGCAGCTTCGGCTAATTGGCGCTCGACAATTTCAGCTTCTAGGAGTCGGTTTGCGGATTCTAACTGTGCGGGACTGGGAAGTGCTAGGGCTTGAGGCATTAAGCCTACCAAAAGTATGGCTGTAGCAAAGGAAATAAGGGCAGTAATTGCTTTCATTGTTCCTGAAAGCCAATAGGTAGGATGCCAAAGTGTCCAGAGTTCAAATATGTGAGTGATGCCACAGGCGACGATAAAGGCTCCAAACAGGGCAAAGATCCAATTAAATGGCAAATCTTCGCGTTTGGAAATAAAATAAACCAATGTAATTGGGATCGAAAAATACGCGAGTGCAATGATAGAATCTGAGGTAAGGTGAAGCCAGACTAACGGGGTATGCCAGAGATAGCAGTGGCCGTGAGGAATAAATGGCCCGGAAGTAAAAAAAGTTTTCCACATTTCCTGCATAATATTTCCTTTGAGTTGTGAGAAAATGGACTCTGACTGGTGTCAATTAATTTCAACCAGGGGTTTCTTTCACCTGCGGCTTAATCACCTATGCGTTCATATTCTCTGCTAGCTTCAGCAAAAATCAATCTGTATTTGGAAATCATAGGCGATCGCCCCGACGGATATCACGAACTGGCGATGGTACTTCAAAGCATAGATTTAGCCGATCGAATTGACTTGCGCGCGATCGGTACGGACACGATTCGCGTGCGCTGCGATCACCCGCAAGTCCCTCCTGATAAGAATAACCTGGCCTACCGGGCGGCGGATTTGTTGGCGAAGCAATTCCCCGATGCTTTGGCGAAATACGGCGGAGTCGAGATTGCCATTCACAAGCAGATTCCGGTGGCGGCGGGGCTTGCCGGGGGTTCGGCTAATGCGGCTGCGGTTTTAGTCGGAATGGATTTGCTGTGGCAATTGGGACTTACTCAGTCGGAGTTGCAAGAGTTGGGGGGAACTTTGGGTTCGGATGTGCCTTTTTGCATTGCTGGAGGTACGGCTTTGGCAACCGGTCGCGGGGACCAACTGTCGCCGCTGCCTGATTTGGGGGGCTTTTCTGTGGTGTTGGCAAAGTACCGCAATCTCAGTATTTCTACGGCATGGGCGTATCAAACTTATCGCCAGCAGTTCAGTAGTTCCTATTGTGCAGCGGAAGATTTGGAGTGCCGCCGGGAACGGCTGCATTCGGGCCCGATGGTGGGGGCGATCGCCCAAAAAGATCGATCGAAAATTGGTCAATTGCTGCACAACGATTTAGAAAAAGTTGCTTTGCCCGTTTACCCGCAGGTGTTGCAGTTGCGGGAGGCTTTTGAGTCGGCGGGGGTTTTGGGCACGATGATGTCGGGTTCCGGGCCGACGGTGTTTGCGCTGGCGGAGTCTCCTGAGCAGGCTCAGCAGGTTTTGGAACGGGTTAAAAGTGCGATCGCTTCTCCCGATTTGGATTTTTGGGTAGCAAAGTTTAGCAATACGGGGATTCGGATTTTTTCGGAGGAAAATGATGTAAAAGCGCCGATTCCGAGGGTGTAAATCGAAGATGATGCGATCGCGATCCGAGTTAAATGCGTCTAACAGGCGATTGTCAAGATGAATCTAACTTTGCGCAGAGTCTATTGAGATCGAAGAACTGATAAAATGCCATGAAACACTGATTTTAATTTTGGTTAATTAACCAGGAATCTAAAATCTAAAATCTAAAATCTAAAATCGCAATGGCTGATTTAACTAATCCTAATTCTAGTTCTCAACCTCCAAGTTCTGCTGAGGATGCTTTGCCGCCCAAGTCACCGACGGTATTGCGGTGCCTGACTGGTTCGCTGATGGCGGGCAGCTTTGCTGTACCTTTGTACGCGCTAACTATGTCGATCGCTCAAAGTTTTGCAAGTAAGCCAGTTCATTCGGACAATATTACTGCGATTAAAATTTCGGTAGCCGTGCGAACTTTGGTAGTAGGAATGGCTGCTTTGGGGACTGGTGTTTTTGCTATGGCGGCAGTGGGTTTGATGCTGCTGGCCGTGCAAATTTTGATTCAAAATTTGGTGAAAAAACCCGATAGGTCTTCTGGTGTTTAAGCGTTATGTCTCTTGCCACATAAATATTACTGCAATTATTTATTGTCACAGCAAGTGCTTAACTGGTAGTGACACTAACTTGGCTAATTTCTCCGCAACATCTACCCGGTGACATTTATCGGGATTCATTTCAGCACATAACAATAGAACTGTGCCTTGCTGAGTGATTTCTGCAACTTCACGCAAAGCAGCTTTGGCTTTTTTTTGATGGGGCGGTATCCATTTTTGGGTTCCCGATGTATTTCCTAAATCGATTTTGGAAATGTATTTAACGTTTTTTGAAAAGCAAAATTCTTCAATTTTATCCCCATACCACCTGCGAGTCCAAGCGCGAGGATTTTTCCTAACATCAATTACATATTTAATATCATAACTTTGCAGATATGCTAAAAACAAGTCGTAGTTTTTTCGATTTCCATAGCCAAAGGTGAATATGTATTCATTTTCAAGTTGTTCGGATTCATTACATTTTTCGCAAAAAGATTCAACTTCCTCTTTATTGGTCGTACTAAGAGAAATCTGAGCTGATTGAGAGGATTCATTATTTTTGCAAAGAAGTTTGTTCATCATAATTGATAATTAGAACAAGGAAAGCTGAGAAACTATGGGTGGATAAAACAAGCCAATGATCATGAAACTTTTTTTATGATTTTTTAAGTTGCCTACTATAAAGTATAAATCTTTATTGTGTAAAAAATCAATTTCTAGTTTTTGCCTTACTTTTTCGAGAGCGTCCTTCTCCTTGGCGAGTGGTGTTAAACCTTGAGATTTATTTCTACATTTCCTATAAAGTTCTTGAATTTCCCAATCACTAATAGTATAACGATGTGCGTCGCCGTCTTCGTCAATAAATTTATACCCAAACTGATATGGAATTTTTTCAAGTTCTTTTGGTGGCTCAAATAAATCTAGCTGATCTATAACTGCTTGTTGCTTGGGTTCCCACTCACGTGTAGTTTCTTGACAGAAATATTTTTTAATAGTTCGTGGCTTAATAATACCCAGAGACTTATCTTGATTTTGTATATCCCGAATCGAGCTGAACTTTAGTGGTAAAATAAGTTTTTTTCGTTCGCTCCAATTATTGCTCGTGTCAATTTTTTTCAAAACTTCTATTGATTCATCATCTATCCGAAAACTCTCCAATCTATAATCTTTATCGTTTCTTTCAATTTTAGCACTTATAATAGACCATCTTGGATAGCGCCGATCGAAATCTAATTGTCGGAAGCGAATAGGATAAATGCGAACCCACTTAAGTGGTTTTTCTTCATCATCCAAGATAACTCCCGCTGTGCATACCGTTTCTCGGTATTTTGTACTAATTGATGGATATGTTTTGGTTGCAATTAATATTTTTTGCCTTTCCATAAAGTTTATTCTTGATAATTGCATTTTTATATGCAATCGCTAGTGATAAGCTGTCAAACATCTAAACTGCATTAACTAAGTTACCTTTATTTTTTATTTTTCGGTTCCATTTCATAATTAG
>NZ_JAUBTB010000157.1:0-9548 GCF_036704965.1 Microcoleus sp. F10-B2
TCAGCCTAAAAGTGTTTGGCTTCCAAGTTTTCACAACTGATAAAGAAATCCGACCCACATCTGCGGAATGTGGGATGAAATACATATTGCTGATTTACAGCGACGAAAATGCCTGGACTGAAAGCGAGCTGCAGCAATGCTACGCCAAGTCTTTGCAGCTAACCCAAGAACTGCAAGCGAACGGTCAATATTTGGGTGCTTCGCCGCTGCACTCGATCGCCACAGCAACCAGTATTCGAGTGCGTGACGGCAAAAAACTTGTCACCGATGGACCGTTTGCCGAGACGCGCGAACAACTCGGCGGCTACTTTCTGATCGATGCCCAGGATCTTGACGAAGCGATCGCGATCGCAGCACGCATACCAAGCGCCAGTAAAGGTACGGTTGAAATTCGCCCGATCGTGGAACTGTCGGGCTTGCCATCAGACCAGTAGTTGCCGTCAATCAATTTTAGATTTTAGATTTTAGATTGACCCCACGGATAAATGCGGGGGCTTGAGGATTTTCGATTTTTGATTTGGGATTGATTCCACGGATAAATCACGTGGCGGGTACCACCTTTGAAATTCGCTTGTCAATACCGCTCAACGCAAACTTCCACAGCCGCACTGACAAACTTTTCCAGAAAAAATGTTCAACTTGTCGATCGCGCGCACCTCTATTCGACTAGATGGTAGAGCAAGGGTTAGCAGTTTTCAATCTGCGCCCGGAAAACCAATCGACATCAATAAGGAAATACCACAATGACTGTGACAACCGAAACCACCAAAACACAAGACGAAGCCCAGATTCGACAAATCATCGCAGATACGGCCAGTGCCATCTGCGCCAAAGACCTCGATCGCATCATGGCGCACTACGCCCAAGATGTGATTATTTTCGATGCAATACCGCCGTTCCAAACCAAAGGTGCAGATGAATTTCGACGGACGTGGGAGGCCTGCCTGCCTTGCTTCCCGGACTCCTTCGGAATTGAGATGCGAGACCTCAGCCTCACCGTGAGCGGTGATTTGGCGATCGCGCACTGGCTTTTTCACTTCACAGGGATGCCAAAAGATCACCCAGGGGCACAGATGTGGATGCGAATGACCTCTGCGTGCCAGCGGAAACAGGGCAAATGGCAGATTGTGCACGAGCATTGCTCTGTCCCCTTCGATCCAGAAACGTCTAAAGCCGTTTTCACGAGCGCGCCTTAGCCCAGCTCAACAACCATAAACAAAAGGAGATTTCACGATGAAAGTCATGGTTCTAGTCAAAGCTACTGAAGACTCAGAGGCAGGCGTCATGCCCAGCGAACAGCTTCTGACGGAAATGGGGCAATACAACGAAGCATTGGTCAAGGCGGGAATTATGCTCGCTGGCGAAGGGCTGCATCCCAGCTCAAAAGGAGCGCGGGTGAGGTTTTCAGGCACAAATCGCAGCGTGACTGACGGGCCGTTCACAGAGACAAAAGAGCTGATTGCCGGATACTGGATCTGGCAAGTGCAGTCGATGGAGGAAGCCATCGCCTGGGTCAAACGCTGCCCCAACCCGATGCCAGGAGAATCCGAGATCGAAATTCGCCCGATCTTTGCAGCAGAGGACTTCGGCGAATCCTTGACGCCCGAACTCAGGGAACAGGAAGAACGCATTCGGGCGGGGGCAGAACAACTCCAGCGTTTTTGAGGGCATAAATACTGCCTGACTTTTCGTCCGGCAGCCACATCATTTCCCATGAATGGATTGCTCGATCGACTATTAACCAAAGGAGTACATGATGCAATCGAATATTTATCTCTTTTTTGACAAGCGAATTTCAAAGGTGGTACCCGCCACGTGATTTATCCGTGGAATCAATCCACAATCTCAAATCTAAAATCCTCAAGCCCCCGAATTTATCTCGCGCAAGTCAATCCAAAATCCAAAATCTAAAATCTAAAATCGAATGACGGTGAATGCAAAGCTGCATTTAAATTCTACGAACACTGTTTAGGTGGAAAAATCGATGGGATGATGACCTATGGGGATGGGCCCATGTCTGAGGAAATTCCCTCCGAACAGCGCGATCGAATCATGCACGCCAAATTAACTGTTGGTGGAATGGTATTGATGGGTTCTGACACTCCACCCGATGGCTTTAAAAAACCGCAGGGATTCTCTGTGAATCTTCAATTTGACGATCTGGTCGAAGCGGAGCGGATATTTGAAAAATTGGCAGAAAACGGAACGGTAAAGATGCCATTCCAAGAGACTTTCTGGTCTACCCGTTTTGGAATGCTTGTCGATCGATTTGGCACACCGTGGATGATTAATGTCCAGCCAGCTACCTAACCCTTTCAAGTTTGCTCACTGGCTTTACCCTTCAATTCAAACATTAGCGATTTTTCGCTAATGTTTCACCTTGCGATCGAAGTTAAAAAGGAGAAAACATGGCTACTAAAATTTTCGTGAATTTACCCGTCAAAAATCTCGATCGGTCTGTCGAATTTTTTACTAAACTTGGATTCAGTTTTAACGCCCAGTTTACTGACGAAACTGCCACTTGTATGGTTGTGAGCGAAGACATCTTCGTCATGCTCTTGACAGAAGCCAAGTTCAAGGAATTTACACCCAACCCAATTTGCGATGCCACCAAGAGTACAGAAGTGCTGGTCTGCTTGTCTTCCGAGAGCCGAGAAGAAGTGGATAAAATGATTGGCAAGGCAGTAGCTGCTGGCGGAACGACCTACAGTGAACCGCAAGACCACGGATTTATGTATGGTCATAGCTTTCAGGATTTAGATGGCCACATTTGGGAAACTGTGTTCATGGAGCCCAGTGCAGTCAATCAAGGTTAGGCATTTTATATCTGTTTCCTGAAAACAATACAAAGCTCTTCTCAATGGGTCAAAGTTAGTGATTGCATTGAGAAGAGCGATCGAATATCCAAAAATCCACAAATGGTGCATCTCTGTTTGGAAAATTCCTGAAAAAATGGCTCACATGAAAAATCTAGTAAAACTGTAAAAAAAGGATGAGATAAAGAAAATAACACCCTCAGATAAACAGCAGCTAAAAGCATACTTAAAAGGGGTAGCAGAAATTCTTTACATAAATACAGATTCAGCCGCTCTCTCAAATGCCTGAAAGTATCGAGAAATCTCTACGTCAAAAAATGTTAGAAGAAGTGAGTCCAAAACTACGTAGCTTTTTTTCAACAGTATCAGGAATTAAAACAGGAAGAAGCCGAAAAATCAAATCCGTAGTCGGCTTCCTCAACAGCGATTCTCGTACAATTGAGCTGATAAACCCTTACTAAACTTTTAATAAACTCATTATTTTGAATCTATCTGCTTCACTACCTCCAAGGCTAACCCTACCACCTCTGCAATTTGCTCATCCCTCAATCCCAACTGTCGTAATTTACCAACCATTTCTATTTTCACTTGATTCGTGCCATCCTGGTTGTCGGGAGTCGTCGGCTGACTTTTATCTGGAGTAGGAGTGGGTAGTTCTGAGCAGCCATTGATATAATTAATTGTATTGCTATTACCAAAATTAGTAGTGCGCTCGCCAAAATTTATATTCAGATTTAATTGCCGTTCTAGAACAGATTCCAGATTACCTTTATCAACTGATTCGCCAAAAACATCAGATAACATTTGCAAAAGCTCGTAACCTACATCCTTAGCATGACCAGCCGTACAACCGTAAGTATCTGCAATATCAGAATACTTTTGTCGCTTAAGTATTCCCTCGATAATTTTACGCTCCAAGTCATTGAGGCGTTTGTCTGTCTTCGCGCAGACTACTTCATCTACAAATTGCAATATATGAGCAGTGTCCATCAGTAGGGGTTTTAGAGAACTAGAGTTAGTATAACCGACTTTTTCCGTCTTTTTCCGTCTTTTTCCGCCTTTCACCCCTCTTTTAGAAATACCCGTCTTTTTCCGTCTTTTTTCCCTTTTCAGTTTTGGGCGATCGGTCTATGATGCTCAAAAGCATAAAATTAGCTTCGTAAGAAAAACATTAATTGTCTGTAGTGATTGTCTTTTTGAGATAGTCGCGGATTTAGACAGGATTTTTATTTTAAAGCAAACTAAGATGAAAAAACTAAGTTTATGGGCGGAAAAACTCACCCTAATTTTTGGGGGAATTATGGCGGGTGTTTTTCTGGGAGAATTAGCTCTTCATCAGGCGGGAATTCAAGGTATAAAAAAGCCCAGCGATCTTGTTTCTTTTGATAGTTACAGATTAGACGACCCCGCTGGTTGGTCATTGAAACCGGGCGCGTATTTCGAGTGGCAGGGTGAAGGCGATCGCTCCTTCATTCGCGCCAATAAAGATGGTTTACGCGATCGCGAACATACCAAGGAGAAACCACCAAAAACTTTTCGGATCGCAGTTTTGGGAGATTCCTTTGCCGAATCTTTACAAGTGCCGATGGAAAATACTTTTTGGTGGAAAATGAGAAAGCAACTCAATAAACAATGTACTGCTTTAGGCGATCGCAAAGTTGAGGTAATTAATTTTGGGGTTCAGGGCTATGGGACGGATCAAGAACTAATTACTCTGCGCCATAAAGTCTGGCAATATTCTCCAGATTTAGTGATATTAGCTTTTCTTCCTGGCAACGATATTATTAATAATTCAAAAAAACTTGAATTTTCTAAACGTAAGCCATTTTTTGTCTATAAAAAGGGGGAATTAGTTCCAGATATGTCAGGGCTGAAACTGTCACCAAGAGAACATAACTATTTGGAGTTTTCATCTGTTGATTATCTTCCGACTTGGTTGGTCAATCATTCACGCATTTTGCGGGTAGTCAGACAAGTTGATTTAAATAATAAGAAACGTCTAGTCGATGCCGTAGACAAAAAACGAGCCGCTAATAACTTTAAAGAACCTATCGATCCAGTATGGAAAGAGGCTTGGCAAGTGACAGAAGGATTAATTACACTAATGAGTCAGGAAGTCAAGGCAAAAAAGGCAGATTTTATGGTTTTGATTGTCAGTACGGGAGTTCAAGTCAATCCCGAGCCTATACTTCGTCAAAAGTATATGAAAAAATTTGGCATTAAGGACTTGTATTATCCTAATTGGAGAATCAAAGCCTTTGGCGATCGCCTCAATATTACAACATTGGATACAGTCCCGCGATTGCAAGAGTATGCAGAAAAAAATAAAACTTGCGTACATGGCTTTCCCAATGCTATGCAGTGTGACGGTCATTGGAATAGTCAAGGCCATGAGCAAGTTGGTAAACTTATTGCACAAGACTTATGCGATAAGTTCAAACTTGTTGGGCCCGTCGATCGCGATCGCAAAGCCTACTATCGTTGACAGGGCGATTGATGAGGAATGTGGATGCGATCGCCCCTTACTTTTTTGATGGATAGGCGATCGATAAAGGGTGTGGATGCGATCGCCTATAGCTGATAATAGTAAATGGCTGTATACTACAACAAAAACCGTTCATTTTTGCTAAAAAAGATGGGGTTTAATATAACAGTCGATCGCGACGCGGATGGGCATAAATCGTAACGCTATCTGTTTTTAAACAGAAGTACGATCGCCCTTTTTAAACCTCTTCAACAACTCCGGCGTCACCAAACCTTGCGGAAAAAATATCGTCCCCAAAACAATCAGCAACCCAAAAATAATTAACCGCCCATCCCGCAGGAATTGCGCCAACCAAATCGGCAATCCCTGAATAGTCGCCATTCCCCTCAAAACCTCCGGTAAAGCAGTAAACACCATCCCACCCAAAACTGCCCCCAAGAAACTTCTGCTACCACCAATCAACACAGATGTCAAGTAAATAATACTAGCATCAAAAGTACCTTGACGGGCGTTCCAAGTATTCAGGAAATGAGCGCTAACTGCACCCACAACCCCAGCTAAAACAGCACCTAACGTGAAAGCCAAAACCTTATAAAAAGTTGGGTTAATGCCGATCGCATCAGCCGCCAACTCATCAGCGCGGATCGCAGCAAAAGCGCGCCCCACCCGAATCCGTTCCAGCCGATGCACAATCGCCATACTTACCAAAAGTAAAGGTAGTACAATCCACAAATACTCGATCGGCGTCGCAAACGGTTGTGGAATCCCAAAAATGCCCACAGCCCCGCCCGTGATATCTAAATTTAGCGATAAGACCCGCAAAATTTCCACAAAAGCAATAGTTGCGATCGCCAAATAAATCCCGCTTAACCGCAGCGCCGGAATTCCCACTAAAATCCCCAGCAACCCCGAAACAGCCCCTGCAATTATCATCTCTAATAACAACAACGGCAGTGGAAATAAACCCCCTGTCTGTTGAAAAACCGTCGTAGATAAAATCGCCGCAATATACCCACCCAAAGCATAAAAACCAGGGCTAGCCAGAGACAACTGTCCAGTCATTAAAGGCAAATAAAGCGACATTCCCAACATTGCACCCAGCAACATCGAGACAATCAAAAACCCGTAAGTAGTAAAAAATTCATTCATAACTTTTTTTATTTCTTAGTCTTTTAGAGAGTGACTTAGTTTGACTCTTAAGCGATTGAAATCGCCGATTTGTTTTTTACACCTTTTAAATCAAACACCTCTATTTCTTAGTCTTTTGGAGAGGGACTTAGTTTGAGTTTTAAGCGATTTTAATGGCCGAATTATCTTACACCTTCTGAATCAAACGCCGTCCAAACAAACCCTGCGGTCTAACCAATAGCATAATAAACAATATAGCAAAAGCAACAGCATCCTTATAAGCCGAAAAATCACCAGGCACAAAAGCCTCCACCAAACCAATTATAAAACCTCCCAAAACTGCCCCAGGAATACTCCCCAACCCACCAAGTACAATCACGGCCAAACCTTTCAAACCAAAAGCAATACCAAAATACGGCCCAGCAATACTCACACTAGAACCCACCAAACTCCCCGCCAAACCCGCCAGAAAACTGCTCACAAAAAACGTCAACACAATGTACCTATCAGTATCAATCCCCAATAAACTAGAAGTAGTCGCATCTTCAGCCACAGCCTGCATTGCTTTACCAAATTTAGTAAAATTTATTAAGTAAGTTAAGACAGCCACAATCGCAACTGATACCGCAAAAATTACTATTTGAACAGTCCGAATCGGAATTGGTTTATCGGCTGTCCCGAAGTTAATGGCAGCCGGTAAATAGCCGTAAGTGTTAGCAGGAAAAGTGTAAATTTCTGCACCGACAAGATATTGGATGATATTGGCGATCGCAACAGCCACACCCAAACTAGAAACCACAGTCAGCAGAGAATCAGAGTGTCGGCGGCGCAAAGGCAAAAAAGCAACTCTTTCAACAATTACTCCCACCAAACCAGCCATGACACTTCCCAATATTAACGCCACAGCAAAAGGCAAATCCACGGGAATTCGAGCGTTAGCCCACAACCCATTAAAACCGAAAGCACCTCCCATCAGCGCATAAGTGAAATAAGCACCCAAAGTAAATACTGCACCGTGAGCAAAATTAATAATTCCCAGAATAGAAAACACCAGCGTGTATCCGAGGGCAAAAATAGCATACACGCTGCCGATCGACAAACCATTCAAAAATTGTTGCAGAAACAGAGTTAAGTCCATCACCAGTTAAGAATTGAGCCTCATACCGAAATCATTCAAAAACAAACAGCATACAATTTTTACTCTGACTTCTGACTTCCCCCATTGAGGGGCAGCGGGGTTAACCTCAGACTCACACTCAATAACTCATCCGTGTATCCGTGTCAAAATCCCTCTTGTGCCTTCATTTCAAAAACTCAAACTTACCATTATTGCCATCCGCCTCCATCTTAATCCGTGCCACATAAAACTCTTTCTGATTAATCTCACCTTCAGGCGTAAAAGAAATTTCCCCCAAAGGAGTATCGTACTTTCCACCCAACAACTGCTGATTCAAATTTGTACGCAATTCTGCCAAAGGTTTTTCGCTAACCTTAGACTGAGCATTAAGTACCTTTAATGACTCAACAAAAACTTGTACGCCAGTAAAAGCTTGAGCGCTAAATTGAGGCGGTTCTTTCTTAAATTGAGCGCGATAAGCATCGCGAAAAGCCTTATTAACTTCATTTTCATATTCCGGGCTGTAGGCTTGGGCAATCAAAACTCCATCACAAAGTGCTTTACAAACCGCAAACACATTAGAAGTATTCAGACCGTTGCCCCCAATGATAACGCCTTTGTATCCCAACTCCCGCAACTGCTTAATTAAATTGCCTCCATCTGCGGCCAACCCAGAAATAATTATCAAATCGGGATTGACATTTATCGCATTAGTGGCTTGAGATTGAAAATCTGTATCAGTAGTCAAGAATTTTTGGACTGTTGCCAATTCCAGTCCCATATCTTTAACCGTTGTCTGAAAAGTTTCAGTCTCAGATTTGCTAAAAGCATCATTCTGAGCAAAAAACACGGCTACTTTCTTAATATTGGGATTTTGCTTCAGGGCAGCCTTAACCGCATTAGGTGCTACCACAGCGACAGGCGCGGAGACTCTGGCCACATAATCGCCAATCTGGGGAATGCCTTTAGCGGTGTTGGATGGTCCGAGTACGGGAATTTTTGCGCGATCGGCGATCGGATCGGCACTAAAAGCTTGTTGCGACAGAGTTGGGCCCACAATACCCACCACCTTATCCTGATTGATCAGAGTATTGAAGGCATTGATCGTCCCTTGTTCGTCTCCACCGGTATCTTGGAACACCAGTTTAATAGGCGTCCCATCCACACCGCCCTTATCGTTGAAATACTTCTCAGCAATTTTCGCCCCAGCCACCTGTTCCTGACCCAGTAAAGCCACATTGCTAGTTTGGGCTACCCCAATACCTATAGATATAGTGTTGGAACTCCCCCCAGGCGAACCCTCTGGAGAAGCACCGGGAGATGGCGAACTCGCCGGAGATGCTGTAGTGGAGGTTTGGGGAGTGTTCGTCTGACTGCAAGCGATCAGCAGTGAAGCGCAGGTAATGAATAAGGCACTAGGGCGGGCTGTAAGTTTTTTCATGAGCGGGCGATCGAACATCTATATATAGAACATCTACACGTAGAGATATTCTACCCATGCGCGGTAGATACTCCCGCCAAAAGTCCCATCTTGCCCAAAAAAAAGACCCCTTCCCGGAAAGAGGAGTCAGCCAGCGGAGGCAGGAGCGGAAATAAACAGCCAAAACCCTTATGGTGTATGGCTTCCCCACTAACTCAAAAATATTTTGGCAAAAAGCTTGACAACCCTGGGGAGAGTTGATACATTAATAAAGCGCCAGAAGGGAAGCGGTTCACTGAACCACAACCGGAAGGTAAAAACTGAACCTAGAAAAAAGAATAGTTTGAAAGCTTAAAGCACTATTAACCTCGTCAAAAAAATTAAGATAGAGAGTCAAGGCGAGAGCTGATACTCAATATCGCAAACAACGAGAAAAAAGTCAAGGGAAAACGAAATGAGTTGAACTGTAAGGTGAAATTGTTTCGAGAATAACTTGACGAGCCAAAAAAGAACTCAACAACACGGAGAGTTTGATCCTGGCTCAGGATGAACGCTGGCGGTCTGCTTAACACATGCAAGTCG
>NZ_JAUBTB010000158.1:0-9492 GCF_036704965.1 Microcoleus sp. F10-B2
GCATCAAACGGGATTTCATTGCTGTAAGATGAGAGACCAATAAAGTATTGTAGGTATGGGTTTTCCCGTATTTGTTCGACGGTTTCGCGATCGCTGATCCCTAATTTATCTTTGATGATTAATGCCCCCAATGCCATCCGAAAAGATTTAGCTGGTGCTCCCATAGATGAGGCAAAATTTTGAGCATATTCTGATTCAAATTCCGACCACGGTATCAGTTGGGCCATCATCACCCAACGGTTGTCTGAGGCTAATTTTTCACCATGAGGAAAATTAAAGCTTTCTGGTGGGGTGCCATCTGGGTCAACTTTTCGGTACACGAGTGTCAAGGGTGATGCAAGGGTTCTCTGCCATTTTACCTGTTTTCCTTGCACCTGAGTCTCGCCCTTGCGCGATCGAAACTTAGGCTGCGCCACCTGATGGCGCTTATTCAGCAAGCCCTAATTAATCCCAGAAAAAAATAATACTACTGTGCGTAAGCTCCCAACCACGAGCTTCCTAAAGAATTCCAAATTATTCAATTCTTTGATCTAAAATCTCACTACTTAGGACAAAATTTGAGCAAGTTTTAGACCTCCAACCCCGATCCTGCCCAGGGTGGAATATTACAGCACTTTTCAGGTTAGTGAGCTACACAACAGAGGTAGGGACACGGCGCCGTGCCGTGTCCCTACGGCAATAGAAGAGCTGGGTGTACTTCATAAACGTGGAATCTGCCGTATTTTCAGGTGTCTGATGTGCAGCTAACTTTGAAAAATAGCTCGTGAAACCCTAAGCCCTTTAAGGTTTTTGAAACCGTTCAAAAAAATGTCCGAATAATTGAAATGTTAAAGGTTACGGCGTATCATCTGTCATCTGTCATTAGATAGAGTTACACCAACATGAAACTTGTTACAGCAAGTTGCCGTCTCCTCTCAAGGTTCCCTTTTGAAAAAATCAGAACCTGAGACAGAAAACCAAATTAAACGCCCAAAAGCCTTGATTTTAAAGATTTTATGTAAACTGACGAAAGTTAATTAAAGGAAATGTAAAGATATCCGTGGAAGTACGGAAATTGATAGATATAATAGCTCGTAAGGATGTGCATCTACTGCGGTGATTTGATGAAGACTATGAATACTATGCGTACTTTGATTCAGCTTACAACAACGGCAACCCTGGCTGCCTGTTTGCAAGTGAATACAGTCGGCACTGCAAATGCGGCTGGAGTGCCCCGCAACTCAAACAGCAACTTAACAAAAGACCGTAGCTTGCGGGGCCCGACGCCATCGACCCCCAGAGTTTGGATAGTTGCACCAACCTCTAGCTTGGCAAATCCCCAACAATACGAACCGCCCCCGAACGGGAGCCCCAAAAGTGAGGGTACGGGGACGCGCTGACCCCAACTTTTCAATCTTCTATTCGCCCAGATATAGCCGCAGATTTGTACCAATGGCAGTGGCGAATTAAAGTGTGCGTACACCAATCCGGATCTGTGAGGGGATAGTCCACCCGGTAGTGACCCCCGCGACTTTCAGTCCGAAACGCAGCACTTTTGAGAATTAAATAGCCGATATCCAATAAATTAGCCAGTTCCCCCCAATTTCGCAAAATCGAGCTATTCTCCGCACCAGCAGGGGAAAAATCAATAATTTGTCCGGGCACTAAATCATCCAGCGTTTGACTCAAAGGCAAAGACGCAAATTCTTGCCGCCAAATCTCAACTTGGACGATCGCACTTTCCAAGTCCCGCTGTCCCCGGCAAATTCCCGCACTCTGCCACACTAAATTCGGCAACTCGACCCGCAAATGTTCGATCGCCTCAATGTCCTTCCGACAAATCGATTTTTCTAAGATTTCCCCTGCATCTAACTCATCTGTGAGTGCCTTGGGCCTTTCACTTTCTACCTGCAAAAGTCCCATCTGCGCCCCAAAAACCAGACATTCCAGCAGCGAATTGCTCGCCAACCGGTTAGCGCCGTGTACCCCCGTGCTCGCAGTTTCTCCCACCGCGTACAAACCCGGAATCGAAGTTTGGTTGAACTTGTCAGTCACAATCCCTCCCATCCAGTAATGGGCGGCGGGCGTCACCGGCACCGGTTCGGAAAAAATATCAATTCCCCAATCAGCGCACACTTGAATAATATTCGGAAACCTGTAGCGCAGTCGATCGACCGCAATCGGCCGCAAATCCAGCCAAACGTGAGGTTCCCCCGTCTTCTGCAAGTGGCGGAAAATAGCGCGGCTGACAACATCCCGAGGGGCGAGTTCCCCGCTGGGGTGAGAGTCAAAAGCAAAGCGATATCCCTTACTGTCAACCAAATGAGCTCCTTCTCCGCGCACCGCTTCGCTAATGAGAAACCGAGGCGCGCCCGCTTTGCTGAGGGCCGTCGGGTGAAACTGCACAAATTCTAAATCTCGCAGCAGCGCCCCGGCGCGCCACGCAATTGCCACCCCGTCCCCGGTACTTACCGACGGGTTGGTCGTGTGAGCAAAAACCTGTCCGCCGCCGCCTGTCGCCAGCACTACGGCGCTAGCCCGCAGCCACTTGACTTGTGAGCCGCAAATCGAGCTAATCCCCTGACAGCGCCCGGTTTCGTCTAGCCACAGACTCAAAGCAAAGGCAGGGGATACGAGTTCAATGTTTTTGCGGCTCAATACTTTGGCTGTCAGCGTAGCGATCACGGCTTTGCCCGTAGTGTCGGCGGCGTGGAGAACTCGGCGGCGGGAGTGGGCGGCTTCTAGGGTGAGGGCTAAATCTTGGCCGGTGCGATCGAATGCAACGCCCATTTTCACCAGGGAGTCAATGCAAGCACCAGCTTCCCCGACTAAAAATTTCACCGCCTCCAAATCGCAAAGACCGGCTCCTGCTGCGAGTGTATCCTGAACGTGCAGGGCTGCGGAATCTTCAGGGGCGATCGCCGCGGCAATCCCTCCTTGAGCCCAATCGCTTGCAGAAACAGGTAGGGTATTTTTATTGATCAAGCCCACCTGCAAATGTTCTGGGAGGCAAAGTGCGGTGTACAACCCGGCCGCGCCAGCACCTATCACCAATACGTCAAATTTGTCAGTCATAAGTCTGCAGCCAGTCTATTTTAGATTTTAGATTTTAGATTTTAGATTTTAGATTTTAGATTTTAGGTTTTAGGTTTTAGATTTTAGATTTTAGATTTTAGATTTTAGATGAATCTGGGGACTTGAACTAATGTCCGTGGAGGGATTTTAGGGATGAGAATTAAATAAAATCCACTTTTCATGACTGTTGTGGGATGGGCGTCCCGCCCGTCTATCGGGGACGGGCGGGACGCCCATCCCACAAGAAAAAAGGGAAATTATTTCATTGACGATCCTTAGATTTTAGGTTTGAGAATTGAGTCTACAGATGAATCTGGGGAACGCGCTTATTTCAATCTAGCGAATTTTGGTCGGCTTTTGCCGCACGGTGGTTGAAAGTAAGTCTCCAGAAATTAAAGGCAGAAGTCATCAGCCTGTAGAAAAAAAATTTTTCTTGATGCCGAGTGCCTTCTGCCAAATGCCGAATGCCTTCAAATTAGGCCCGCTGCTACCTAGTCGTAGAGACCATTATTCAACCTGTTGTCTCCTTCAATAAAGACTGATTCGACCTCAGTTACGGTGAATTTGTCCATGTTAGCTTGCAGCACCTTTTTTTGAGCTTCCGTCAAGTCTGAAATGTTGAGTACGTCCTCAACTTTTTCGTAAGGAGCATTCTTAATAATTAATCGAGCTAAAGTGGGATACAGCCCTCGAAATTCCCGAAAGTCCCGAACCGCGCTGTTGTTCAAATCAAGTTTTTTGCCGTATTCTGTGGCAAGCTTGTCATCGGCGCGATTGGTTCTAGGTGCTACTTCAACGGCTATGAGCGAGGATGATGGCAAGACGATACGGCTCAAGGTCGCCGCGATCGCGCTTTGGTTTCCAGCCCATGCAAAGCAGCCCAGCACTAAGCCCAATACTGCCAATAGACGACCCAATCGTTTCATGAAGTTTTGTCTCCCAATTTCATACACAGCATTTATGTAGAGACTACCATTTTGCTTATGCAGTTTTGCAGATAAATCCGCAACAGCTAGAGGGCTGTTATAAACTTTACATTTAGATATTGACACCAAGGACGATATATGATATTGGTCGAAGTCTAGGAATCGCAGGCAAGTTTATCAAAGGCGCTCCCAATTAAAAACAGGGACTTCCATTTTTAAGGGTTAATTTTTTGCCCCGCACCGAATTGTCTAGCTATTGAGAACTCTTTCTTGTGGTTTTGAGAAAAGCGTTCAAGTCACCATAAGTACCGCCGTAAATCACGCTGGGAGTGTCGTAACCCTTCAAAGCAACGGTGTGCTGCTCGAAAGCGCCCTGGGCCCCCAATTCCGTCAGGTATTTGTAGGTTGTTTCTCCCACGGCAATATCCTTGCCGATTTGCTTAGTCGAAGACTCCAGGCGAAATGCTGCGTTTACAGTATCTCCCAAGGCGGTGTAGTCCGATCGGTCGCTGCTGCCAGAATTTCCGACCATTGCATAACCAGTATTGATTCCGGCCCCGACTCGCAAAGGAAAAGGCAGGGGGTAACGGCTGCTGAGTTCGTCTGTTGCCTTGTGCAGTTCGCTCAAAGCTTGGCAAATCCGCATCATTTCCTCGCTGCTGACACCGCTGGTTTTATGGAACCAGACGGCCATGATCGCATCGCCGATGTATTTGTCCACCCAACTGCCGTGTTCGCGAATTATCTGTCCTGCTTTGCGGAACCAGTTGCCGATGACTTCCGAGAGGAGGGTTTCGTCTAGCTGCCTAGTCAAAACTGTAAAGTCTCGGATGTCCATTACCATGACGCTAATCAGGCTGCGCACGGTCAAAGTCGCCGTAAAATCTTCAGAGTCTGTGTCGTGTATGGGATCGTGCCGGTAGCCGGCGGTTGGGTTGTAGAAGTCCAATTCGGTTTGACCGAAAATAATCCGATCGCCATTTCTGAGAGTGACGGGAATACTGACGCGCCGCCCGTTGACAAAGGACCCGTTGCGGCTTCCCAAGTCGATCAGATAGAACTCTCCTGTCTCCATTTGCTGTAACATCGCGTGATTGCGGGAAATCCAGCGATCTGTCAGTACAAAATTATTGTCATCGCTCCGCCCTACTGTCCAGCAATTGCTGCCGGAGAGCGGCAAGTAGCGATTGCCGCTTTTCTCTGTACGAAGTACCAAATGTGGATTGGCTTGCAAAGTCACCACAGCCCTAAAAACGACATCAAGTCAACCGATTTGAGGTTTTAAACTTTAAATTTTAACTTTACCGCGCGGCTTATAACTGAGATTGCTGCTAAAAAACCTCAAATCGGCTGTTCTCAAATCTAAAAATTGTTTAGTCGATCGTCGATGCACCAAACCATAAAGGATTGCCGAACCACAATTCGATCGCCAGCGAAGGTAGTTATGGTTCGATCATAAGCGAAATTGTCATATTTTTCACCCCAAAGATGTATCTGGGGAGTTAAATTTGCTGCTTGTTGCGGAAAATATAACTATCTACCCAATATTCTACCTAATGTCGCCTAGCGCACCCAGAGCCAAGTTTTATTGATGCTGATGGGGCCCCAAAAAACTCGAAAATGGATCTCCGGCTCAGACCGAGAGTTGTTAAACACAAGGTATCTTTAAGATTTGTTGCTTAACTTCATGTTTTTGAAGGTATCAACAAAGCCTTGGGAGCATCTCAGTTTTGCAGCCAAGCTAGAAATTGGAGTTTTGAGGCAGGAGGCAGGAGGCAGGAGGCAGGAGGCAGAAGGAAAGAGGCAGAAGGAAACAGGAAGAAGGAAGGAGCCAAAAGAAGTATTTTTACAAATATGAGATGCTCCCCAAAGCCTTTTCCTCGCTGCGGCGGTCAATAAATTAGAAACACGAGAATTTTATGTTGTCGAAAAGAATTTTGCCTTGTCTGGATGTCAAAGCCGGCCGCGTGGTCAAAGGTGTCAATTTTGTTAACCTGACTGATGCTGGCGATCCGGTAGAAATGGCTCAGGTATACAACGATGCGGGCGCTGACGAGTTGGTGTTTCTGGACATTACCGCGACTCACGAAGACCGGGACATTATTATTGATGTGGTGTACCGCACGGCCGATCGAGTATTTATCCCTTTGACGGTGGGCGGCGGCATCCAATCCTTAGACACAATTAAAAGTTTATTGAGGGCGGGGGCTGATAAGGTCAGCATTAATTCGGCGGCGGTGCGCGATCCGAGTTTAATTGACAAAGCCAGCGATCGATTTGGCAATCAGTGCATTGTAATCGCGATCGACGCCCGCAAACGGCAAGACGCAGATCAGCCCGGTTGGGACGTGTACGTGCGCGGAGGGCGAGAAAATACCGGCAAAGATGCCATCGCCTGGGCCAAAGAAGCCGAACAGCGCGGTGCCGGCGAAATTCTGGTGACCAGCATGGATTCTGACGGCACTCAAGCCGGTTACGACTTGGAATTAACCCGCAGCATCGCCGAAATAGTCGAAATTCCCGTCATTGCTTCCGGCGGTGCCGGCAACTGTCACCACATCTACCAGGCCGTGACTGAGGGCAAAGCAGAAGCCGCACTCCTGGCTTCTCTGCTGCATTACGGGCAACTTAGCGTCGGTGAAATTAAGACTTATCTAGCAAAATATCAAGTTCCCGTGCGACAGCAGCAGCCATTAGTCATTAGTCATTAGTCATTAGTCAGTGGATAGTCGGGCACATATCATATCTTGCAACATTTTCCACAAACCGCTCTGCGGGTTCACTCAAGCGCCTTCTCACAGTGCAAACAGGCTAAATCAACCCGCCCCCACCCCACGAAAAAACTCGTCAGTCACATTGATACCGCTATGTGAGGCCCACCCGAAGGCCCTTAGGTAGAATTTTTTTGATTCTACACAAGTGCCTTCTACATCAATGTCTTGGGGCGACCCGCGCCAGTCATCGAGAAATATTCCCTGAGAAGGATTTACAAATACCAACTTTTTCAGCTAAATATTATATAAGTTCAATTTGAAAGAAAGCAACGGTTGCTTTTCTCAAACTTGAGTTAAAGATTGTGCAGAATTTGAGTGAGCTTCAGCCTGTCAACAATCTTACCGAATCAAAACTTCTAAAAACGGAGAAATTTTGTATGTCTTTTATCAGCTTTAACTTCCCTGCCAAGCGTTTAGTTCGCACTTTAATAGCTGTTTGTTTTTGTGCCTTGATGTTTGTTTCTAATGCTTTCCCGGCTTTTGCCGTTACCAGCAGCCCCACCAAAGGTGAAGACCAACTTTTGGGTATTGAAAAAGCATCTCAAGAAGCTGCACTGAAAAAGCCAATGTCTTTAGAAGAAACTCAAGAAAAAGCGAGCAAAGGGCCTAACGAAGTTCAGGGAGACGCTGACATTGATAAAATGAAAAATCCTTCTAACACAAGCGCTACATCCTTTGAGCAACAAGTCAAAAAGGCTGTTGGTAAAATCAAAAACTAACTCAGCGCGCAGCAGTCAACCGAAAGTTGTCAGTATAAAAGATTAGGGACACGGCGCGGCGCCGTGTCCCTAGAATTTTTTTTGTAGAGACACCGCACCGCGCCACCTCCTTTGAAACCTACATTCCGCACCCTGAACTGTCACACTACGAATTTTCGGAGTTTGGCTAAATTGAACTGGCGAGCGCAAGTCCAATTTCCCACTTCTGTGTATAAAAAATGATTAGTTGGGTTCACAAAATTCCGCCAAAACCGATTGTGACAGTGGAGGGTGCGGAAAGTGGGTTGAAAGGCCGTATCCAATCTAAATTTAGCTTTAGTTTTCAGAATTGGTCTTTAGATGGAATAAAAAAGTGGAAAGGACTTGGCATCTTTCGGCTTTACGAACACTCTTTGCTGGGGCTGCAAGTTCAAGCTATCGAATCTTTCTCTAGTCAAATTAGCGTTTACTACTTGACCGTCATCTAAGGTTAATTCTACCTGTATTTCCCATCCCAAATGAATCAAGCGACTGATTCTTGCAGGCACTGTTGCACTATTTTCTGTAGTTTCAATTACTACGTCGTGAGGGCGCAAGAAAATCTCTGGGTTGGCTGAGTCAAAGCCGTTATCTTGAAACATTCTTGAACTGCTGGGCAATACATTGACTGGACCGATAAAACTCATTACGAAAGCACTCGCTGGATTGTCGTAAATTTCTGCGGGTGTGCCTACTTGTTCGATTTTACCTTTATTCATTACTGTAATGCGATCGGCAACTTCCATCGCTTCTTCTTGATCGTGCGTCACAAAGACTGTGGTAACGTGTACTTCGTCGTGCAGTCGCCGCAACCAAGCACGCAAGTCTTTGCGAACTTTGGCATCGAGAGCTCCAAAAGGTTCGTCTAGCAGTAAAACTTTCGGTTCCACAGCCAGGGCTCTGGCGAGGGCCACCCGCTGTCGCTGGCCTCCTGAAAGTTGCGACGGGTATCTATCGCCCAATCCTCCCAATTGCACTAAATTCAACAATTGTTCTACCCGCGATTTGACTTTCGCCTGCGGTGTTTTCTGAATTTCCATGCCGAAAGCGATGTTTTTTCGCACTGTCATGTGCTTGAATAGCGCGTAGTGCTGAAACACGAACCCAATTTTGCGGTCTTGGACGCTAGTATTGGTCGCATCTTGTCCTGTCAGCCAGATTTTGCCGGAGTCGGGCATTTCTAAACCGGCAATCAGCCGCAGCAGTGTAGACTTGCCGGAACCAGACGGGCCCAGCAATGCAACTAGGGAACCGGATTCAATTTTTAAGTTGACTCGATCGAGTGCTTGGAAACTGCCAAACTGTTTTGATACGTTTTCTACAACTATCATGTACCTACCGTTTATCAATACTTTCAGCCTTTAGCTGGGTGATTTCTATCAAGACTCTAGCAAAATGACCTTTTTGGAAGGATTTTAACCCTTGTTGCGACCTGTTTGCTTGATTCAGTGTCCCTTTACTTGATACTCACTTACAAGCAAACTCATCTAGCAAATTTCTAGCGACACCACACCGTCTTCGCCTTAGAACCTAGGGGGCGTAAACTCTCATTCCCTTTGTCGATCGCTTCCTTCCACCACAGTTTGTCATAGCCATCGCTCACGGCGGTGTTGTAGGGCATATTATCTAACTTGTGAGCGCTAAACCCGCGCTCTATCATGTCCTTCCTCGTAAGTACCTGCGTCCAGTAGGGCGGTTTCTCTTCCCGGCACTAAGGTGCGACCTCGTTCACGCTATACACATCTGGTGATTCTAACTTTTCAGGTTCTGAGCGTGCGATCGGATTGAGCATACCGTCGTGTTGAACGCAGCCCTGTTTAATTAACCCTGTTTTGTCACTCTGGCAGTAGTATAATAAGGTAAAAAGTCTAGAACCAAGACACAGAGTATGGTACAGCCTCGTAGGGCCACACCAACAGTAAAATTTGTGGATGAATATTGCCACTGGTATAAAAGCCTGTTTTCAGATGTCAGGAGTTTTGAGGCTTTTAAGTACCTTCA
>NZ_JAUBTB010000159.1:0-9477 GCF_036704965.1 Microcoleus sp. F10-B2
AAGTTACTAAAAAAGATATTCATAACTGGTTTGCTCATTGTTGCTACTGTACCTCATGACCATAGGAAACGCTATATAAGTCAGCTTTGGAAGTTTATACTCAGAAAGATTTTCCTGAAGATTGGGCTATGGTGCAATTAAACTTAGGTTATGCTTATAGCGATCGCACTCAAGGAAGTATTGACGAAAATCTAAAACTGGCGCGGGACTATTACCAAGCTGCTTTAGAAGTTTATACTCTCAAAGATTTTCCTGAAGATTGGGCAACTGTACAAAATAATTTAGGTTATCTATACCACAATTTAGAGCAGTTTACCGAAGCAATGCAATACTTGAAATTAGCATTAAAAGTCAGAACTCCTCAAGCTTTCCCCCAGCATTGTCTGATTTCGGGACAAATTTTAGGTCAAATTGCCTTCAAATTAGGACTATGGAGAGAAGCTATTGAAGGGTATTGTTTTGCTATTGAAGCTTTAGAACAATTGCGAGTTTGGGCTAATACCGATCGACGCCGCCAAGAAATTTTAGGAGAAGATATATATCTTTATGAACATATTGTACAAGCATTAGTTAATACGAAAAATTTTTCACAAGCTTTTGAATATGTAGAGCGTTCCCGTTCTCGTCGCTTAGTAGATTTAATTGCCAGTAATGACCTTTACTCTCATGGAGATATACCTTCAGAAGTAGAAGAATATTTAGCAGAATTTGAAGGAATTCAACGACAGATAGATTGCGAACGTTCCGGTTTAAAGAAATCAAGTAAAAAGCAGAAGTTAATTGCAGTTAGAGCTAAGGATCTAATGGATATGGATCGTACACGCAATAGAGCAGCTTTAGAAGCCATTAGTGAAAATATCCAAGGTTTAGAAAGTGAAAAACAACAAATTTGGGAACAACTACGACGTTTAGATCCGGTTTTAGCTGGCGAAATTCAAGTCAGTCCCCCTAATTTAACCGCGATCCAAGAACTCATCGATCGCCCTACTACAGCTATACTTAATTTTTACACTACTGATGAAGATACATATGTATTTGTTTTGCGACAAGCCGAACTTAATTTGTACAAAATAACGCGAAAGCGAGGAAAAAACTTACAACAATGGATTAATGAAGATTGGCTAAAACCATACTTGGAGGCTGGCGATTCAAGTAAATCAGCCCAAGAGCAATTACAATGTAAAGCTAAGTGGAGAAATCGAATTCCGCAGTTTTTATCGAAACTTTCCCGCCGCCTGCAAATCGATAACCTGATTCGTCAGTACCTTAATAATATCGAGGAACTGATTATTGTTCCTCACCTTTGCCTACACCAAATTCCTTTTGCTGCTTTACCCTTAGAAAATGGTCAATATTTAGGCGATAAATTTATAATTCGTTACACTCCTAGTTGTCAAGTTTTAGAATTTTGCCACAAACGTCCACCTGTCAACGATCGACTAATGTATGGTATTGTGGAAGATGCAACGGAAGATTTACCCTGTGCAAGTTTTGAGGGTGAACAAATTGCCAAACTGTATAATATTCACAATGAACAACACTTACGAGGACGTAGCCAAGCAACGGTCAGCAACTATCGGCAACTGTCTCAACAAGTCGAGGGAATTATCTCTAGCCATCATGCTCAATCTCGCCTTGATAATCCGTTAGAATCCAGACTGGAATTGGCAGATGGTAGCATTACTTTGGGGCAGTTAATGACACCGGGCTGGCGGCTTCCTCATCTAGTTGATGTGTTTTTATCCTGTTGTGAAACAGGGCTAGGAACTACGGAAATTACTGATGATATTTTGACATTATCGACGGGCTTTTTATGTGCGGGTGCTCGGAGTGTTGTGAGCACGCTGTGGGCTGTAGATGATTTAGCAACAGCGTTATTTTCAATTTTTTATCACAAACTTCGGCAGCAAGGAAGTAGCCGCCCAAAAGCCTTGCAGCAAGCACAAATAAATTTGCGATCGCTCTCTGGGTCAGAATTTGTCGCTTGCTATTCTCGGCAACTTGGTGATTTATTAGAACGCAAATTTGAAGAGGCAGAGGGCGATCGCCAGTTTGCAGAAAACCAGCGTAATTCCTATTCAGAAGGTTCTGCCGACTATCTGCAATGGCTACAAGAGGAAGAAAAGCGGGCCGAAACAGCAACACGCAATTACAAAACTTTGCAACGACTGGAAATAATTAGTTGCTTAGATTTCCCTTTTGCTGACCCTTTTTATTGGGCTGCTTTCACTTGTTCCGGTTTACGGTAAAATTCAGCCTCAATCTAAGTCTGGACTCTTCAGCATCCCCATTAACTTCCGCTTCCGATTGTGTACTTGCATAAGTTGAGAACGATAAGCAGACCACTGAAGATTTTGCCCCATTTGTAAATAGGCAGCGCGGGCTTTTTCCAACCACTTAATTGCACGATCGTAGTCCTCTGATTTCCCGCGATCCATAATCGATTCAGCAAGCCGACAAGCATTGGCGATCGTCCAATCGGGACGGTGGGCGATCGCAGCCCCCATTACTCGGTGAATCAGTGCCGATTCGTAGCCACTTAAGCCATCAGCAACAGCGATCGCATCTTCAATAAGTCCCTCATAGAGAAAAATATCAACCTGTGCTTCAGAAACTCCCCAACTTCTATCACTTCTCAGAGTTGCTAACAAATTTGCTTTCACAGTTGACCAACTGTTTCCTGCAAACTCCTTCACTAAAAGATAATCGGCAAAGGATGGTTTGATTTCAAAAACCCGCATTCTAGAATTTAATGCAACTTCGTTTTGTCCCAATTCAACAGCCAACTCACTCGTCCAAATTGCCAGTTTATAAAGGCAGTTACCTGACAACTTCAACCCAGTTTGAGCAATTTTTAGAGCTTCAGCTTGGGCTTCCTGTGCTTGTAAACTTTGAGCGAGAGCAAAAGCATCTTCCGCTGATTTCATCTGAGTAGCAGCAGCTTCCACTGCTTCTTCTACTCTCCCCAAACGACTTAACATCGTCAAGTATTGTTGAGAGCAGTTTTCTGCTTGCGCTAAGTATAAGTATTCTTGATAGCGTTCCTGGCGATCGAGGATTTGCAAGCGAATTAATGCTAAGTTATTAGCACCTTCTGGTGCGTCATTAGCTTCTATTTCTTGCCCCGTAATATTTCCTTGAAGTACCTCTTGAATTAGGGGGTCATCCCAACCTTGGCGTAAAGCTTTCAAGCTCATGGTGAAATCGCAATCCCATTGATCTTGCCAACCTTCTAACATCACCTGGATATCGATCTCTTCTTCAGCAGTTAGTTCGGCCGTCAAAATGGCTTCTGTCCAAGCTTCATCCAAAGCGTTAGCTATATCAGAACTTTCAGCGCCATATTCTTCTACGTCATCCCAATCTTTAACGCAGGCTTCGGTGATGGCTTGTAAAATTACTAAGGCGTTGTTACCATCTCCCTCTGCAATCAATTCCTGCGCTTGCTGAATCACATCTAATAGTTCTTCTGTAATGGGGTCTTCTTCCTCCCATCCCTCGTCGAAATAACGCACAGCATTTCGCAAAATTTGTCGTACTTGTTGTCGAAAGGGAGCAGGATTAATGGAGGTGCGACGGGGTGCTTTAGTAGGTTGCTGTGGAGGCGTAGGAATAGCAATTAAGTTAATGTATCGTTCGATCGGATCGATGAGTGAGGGTTCCTTTTCTACTAAATGTTGTATTAATTGCTGGGTTTGTACATCGGTGAGGCGATCGAGTAACTGTTCCAGTGTGGGGCGCTGCTCAATTATTTGTGGTTGTCGCAGACATAATAACATGGTAGCAGCAATATGTTTACACCACCCAACGCGATCGTAAGCACAAGTGCAATTTGATGATGCCACATTAGCGTCATCAAATTTTATCGTAATACGGTAAGGTTGCACAGCAGAACCCTCCACTATTGCTTGCACGATATTGCCACGCAGGACTGCGCTAGTAACATTACCCGCTAAATAGTAAGTTTCACCGCGCTTGAGGGATGCGGCAGAGGTATTATGCTGGATCGTCGCTTCACTGAGTTTGGGAATTGGCATGAGACTATGCCTGAGCAATTAAAGGATTAGACTTGATTTTACCTCAGAGATGTACTCTGCCTAGGATTTAATTGTGTCTCAATGTAAGATTTTCAGAAATTTCAATAATCCGTAAAGCAAGCACTGAGAAGGTTTGCAGCTTGATGAGGGGAAATTTTTTCTGAAAATTTTGCATAATTGTCTCCCTACCCCCTGGTTAATAATAGAGCGCAGTTGGCCAACTAGCTTCTCCCTGATCCCTTTCCTTGACGGAGAAACAAGCTGTGATACCTATAATTTCATCTACCCCCCTGACATTATTAGCAATGGGGGTTCCCAATGCTGCGGGAGAAATCATTGCCAATATAGAGGCAAGTTTAGTATCAGCCATTGGTAGTTACCTCTTGATGGAAATTGCCCAAGCTGAGCGCAGAACAAAATGCACTTCTGGAGAGGACGATCCGATAGTTCCTCCGAACTAAATAACTTTAATTGTTAGCGATCGTTCAGTAGGGTGCGTCAGCTAGTTAAATGGTGAAGTAGGAGGTGAAGTAGGAGCGAAAAACTGAGAACTACTGACGCACCCTACAGTAATTCAATTAATTAGCTTCTCTGCCCGAAGCGCTGAGGCGATCGCGGGCAAAACTCTTCCAAATACTTAATTCTGGAAGTTTCCACGCCACACCTTTTTGTTGTTGGTCTTGTGCAGAGCAATTCAGGCATTTTTGCCAGCAAGAAAGAGCTGCTATTGTATCCCCTTTTGCTTCGAGAAATTGTGCTAGCAAGCAGTGTGCAATAGGATAGGAGTTATCTAATTCAATTGCTTTTTGCAAGTGAGTCTCTGCGTCACTGTAAAGTTGCAGTCCTAGATAAGCCCATCCCAGATTTTTGTGGAGTGTAACTTGCACCATTTTGTCATTAACTTCTGGCAAAATGGAGAGAATTAGTTCTACCGCTACGTCAAAATTTTCGCTCAGAATTTCCAATCGAGCTAAATTATTGACAGCAGCACCTGCAGCGCGACTGTTTTTATATTCTGCTGCTTTTTTGTAGTGCTGGCGAGCGTTGGGCAAATCTTCTAGTTTTTCGTAGGTTGACCCTAAATTGTAGTTAGCTGCTGGCAGTTCTGGATTGTAGCGAATGGTTTGTGTTAAATAACCTTTTGCAGTCTGTAACTCACTCTCTAAGTATTTCTTGTAACCAATTTGATTCAGGTATTTAGCAATTAATTGATGGGTGATAAATAGCCTAGCCTGCGGGCTGACTGTCAGGCGTTCTTCCCCGGAGTCGGTGAGGGCTTGCAGGAGCGATCGCTCGATGAGAATTTCTACAGCCAGTTTCAATTCTGATAAGTCTTCAGCAAATAGTAGACTGGATTGCAACTCGCTAAGGGTGGCGGGTTTATTGCTCGCCAAACAAGACAATACTTTTACTTCTAATTCAGAAAACTCCTGAAATTGATGCTCAAAATAATCTCGGACAATGCCCTCAATAACCGACGGAGTTTTTTTAATGAGTTGTGCTAAATTGCCCGCTAACATATCTTGAGCGTGAGTGACGGCTATTTTTAAAAGGAGGGGATTACCACCATATAGGTAAATGATTTCTGATAGTAAATTACTCTCTGAAGTAGAAACTTGGGGGGCGGATAAAATGATTGGTTTGGCATCCTTTTCTGGTAATTCACTCAGTTCTAAAGCTCGACAATGTAAGGCTCTTTCTGCTACATTATAAATTTCTATAGGGTGAGTCCAACTGATGATAAGCAGGCAACTTCGGTGAGGGGTTTGTGCTATTTGTTGGAAGAGTTCCCGGTAACTTTCGTATCCGGGGCGGTAGTGTCCTGATAGCTGTCCGCTTTCGAGGATAGTTTCGACTTCATCGAAGACTAATAAACAGCGGGTTAAACGCAAATATTCTATTAATTGAGAGATGAGTGAGTTGCTGGGTTTGGGAAGGTCGATGTCTGAATGATGAGATAGGAATTGCAAGAGGTCTGGCAAGAGTTTTGCAAGGGGGCCAGAGGTGGCGATATTTCGCCAGATTATGGTTTGAAATTCCCCTTGAATTTGTTGTAGAGTTTGCGTAGCTAATGCTGTTTTGCCAATCCCTCCCATGCCACAAATTGTGACTACTCGACAACGGTTTGTTACTATCCATTTTTTGAGAGTTTCTATTTCGGAATGACGCCCGTAGAAAGGTTCTTGAGCTGGGACTTCTCCCCAATCAATACGCGGTGAAAATTGAGGGATAGTTGCGTCTTGGAAGCGGGTATTCTCTAGGGTGGGATCAACTTCGCGGTCGGTTGTAGCATCCTGACGGTTAGTGGCAACTTGTTTCTGGTATTCAGTTACGAGAATTTGCTGGAGTTTTGCTAATTTTCCAGGCCCGGCACCTTGAACTTCAAATTTTTTATACACTTCGCCCAGGCGTTTTTGTAAGGCATCTTTGCGAACGCGAAGCTGGTCTGAAATATCAGACATGGATTCGCCTTTGATGGCTCTTGATAAGACTTCAAATTCGTTTTCGGAAATACCAACTTTAGTGGCTAAAGTTATTAAAAAATCTTCGGGAAGTTTCATACTACGTTGAATACAGGTATTACAAAGCGGGCGGTTCTACTCAAAGATAGCTGGGAAACGACGGGGCGATCGCGCCAAATAAGCGAACACAGGAATTTTGGCATTGGAAACAGAGGCTTCTGGGCTGTAACTTGATTATATGGGCTTTTTTCTCACTTAGAACGAGATAAACGAGATATACAACAGAAGAACTGAGGGGTGGCGCAAACAGAGGCTTCTGGACTGTAACTTGATTATATGGGCTTTTTTCTCACTTAGAACGAGGTAAACGAGGTAAACGAGATAAACAACAGAATAATTGAGGGGCGATCGGCTGAAATTTGGAGCCGTTGCTCAGTCTGGGTACTTGATTGGTAGAGGTTTAGAGCTTGTTTCAGTTGCCGTTAGAGGGGCTAGAGCCTTGTGAAATCGACTTTTGATGCTTTTATCTCATTTAATGAGATTCTTTTGAGTATTAGCTTGACAAGCTAGAACTGTATTTGATACATTAATCTCAGTTAGGTGCGGTGGATGTTTCAGAAAGTCGGCGCAGCCGGAGAGCTTTCTGAGTTCAGCGAACCTGAATACAGTTTCCCCCTCAGCTTTGCATAATTTTTGGGTTTGACCCTGGTTAATCAGTAGAGGTCGAAACCAGATTTACCTGTGAAAACTGCTGGACTAAAACAACTTACGAGTATCGTTGCTGATTGGAGAGTAAAAAGCCATGTTTAGGTGCGTCAAGTTGATAACCGCTTTACCTACGATCGCGCTTCTGTCTGTTTTCAATCTGTTTCCGAGGGCGATCGCCCAAGAATATCCGGGGTGTTTTCAGTTGAATTCTGAAAGAAAACAGTATGAATCTCTCGATCGGCTTTGTCGATTTCCCAAACCACCTGAAAACACGCGGAAGCCAGACCCTTTTAGGGTTCAGCTTGTGAATGGACTGGAGTTAACGGGATTAGCGATGGAAAATACAGGAACTCAGCGATTTCTTGTAGGGCGGTTGACCAACAAGCAAAGTAAGACGGCAAAAGTTCAGTCTATCAGCGTCCAATTTATCGATAAACGAGACGGGGCTGTCGTCGAATTTTTGACTGTTCCGCTTGGGGGTGTATTAGCTCGCAATCAGGGTTATGAATTCAGGAGAATTATGGATAATGCTCTTCAACTAGGCGATCGCAGTAACAATGATTTGTCTATCAAGTTTTTGGAGTGGGACTAGGTAAGATACTAGAGATCAAACTTAAACACATACCAAATCCTTCAATAAATTAGGAAAAATTCATGAAATCAGTAAATATTTTTTTTTGCTTGTTTAATTGAATCCTTTTGTTAAAGGGAAGTCCAGCCAAAAAACAAAATTCTCTGATTTTTAACTCCTCTATATACAGACTAGGAGCAACATTATGGACGAGTTTGTTAGGAAAGCTGCAGGACTAGGATTGCCTGTAATTTTACTTCTAATTGTGATGGCAACTACAGGTTTTGCAGGAGCGGCCGCAATTACGACGGCTTTGGCAATGTTAGGTGGGCCAGCAGGAATGTTCGGTGGCATTGCTTTGCTGGGCATCATCGGTTTAGCGACGGAAATGTTATCTAAGTACGGTCTTGAAGCGCTGTTAATTGGAATTTACAGGCAGCGCATTCAAAATGGAGAATCTCATGCTGCAATTTGCAAAGAAATCCGCCAATTACCACTATCTGGAGATTTGAGGCGGAGACTTGCGGAAGAGTTTGGGTGTTAGTAAATATAAAACGAGCAATTTTATTTGTAAATTGCCCAAGAGAGAACGCTGCTAATTGCTTAGAGAATCGAATAGGATGAACAGATGGAGAGCGAATTGATTGGAGAGGTTAGATTACGCAACTGCCACCTCGTCTACCGTGAAGGCTCAAACTATCGAGTAGATGTGCTTAAGGCTCAAAGACCTACCATCGTATTTACAAAAAACATTACTTGTGAAGTAGTCGAGTATTTGTACAATCAACTCAAGGGACATCAAGTTAATAAAGATGAAGCAGCAAATGTCCTCAAACCAGTGGCCAGCCAGTTAGATTTACCTTACAGCTATGGGCATCAGCTTTCCTATTATACGCAAGAGGTTTTAGTGGTACTTGTGGCGATAGGAAGAGCAAGTGTGAGTCAACAAATAGGTCGAGGTTGTTGTTATACAATTCTTCGGAGGTGCTAAATCCTAAAATGAGGCGCTCTAATAGCTTTTCCGAACCGTCAATTGACAATAAATATGAAATCTAATCAAGTCATCCAAATCAGCGGTACACCTGGTCAAATTGTGGGGATTGTTCCCGTTCAAAGTAATGGCACAATTGCGGTTAAATTAGTTGGCGAAATGTTACAAATCAGCTCGGAATCTTTTTTCGGTTTAGAAACAAAAGAGGTGTTTATTCCGATTGAGGATGTTAGAGCGATTGAAACAGGAGAGGGTTGTACTTGGTGGCTGTTTTGGTTAGGAATTCCAACTCTCGGTATTTTTATCGGTGTTGTATTTATTATTCTTGCGTTCATTGTCAAACAGCGCTATCTGACTATTTACAGCAGTCGGGTTAATGTGATAGTATTTCACAGGAAAGGAGAAAAAGTGGCTCAGTTTAGAACTGGTGTTTTAGAGGCTCGCTATTCTAAGTCTCTGGCGATCGCTAAACCGCCAATGCCACCACCGCCATCCCGTCCTTTGAATATTTGAGTCAAGAGAGTAGATATCATATCAAATCCGCGCTTCATCGTCGGGCGTAAAATCGAGTCAACATTCAACACTCAACCATCATTGAGTTTTGCGATCCCGAGTTAACGGTTAACATTCAACCCCACATTCCGCAGATGTGGGTCGGATTTCTTTATCAGTTGTGAAAACTTGGAAGCCAAACACTTTTAGGCTGAA